>NZ_JASCPO010000288.1:0-6398 GCF_029960145.1 Pseudomonas sp. PS01299
CCGTATGCGTACGGCCAAGTCATCTACCCAGCCCTGCAAAGCCAAGACATGGTGTGCACTTACATTTAAGTGGGCACCAGTTCTAGCCTTTTAAGCGGGTATTTCATGCAGCCAACACGCCGTTCCTATTCCAAATCCTTCAAAGCTCAGGTCATTCAAGAGTGTGCCCAGCCCGGTGCTTCGATTGCCAGCATCGCACTCAGCCATAACCTCAACGCAAACCTCGTCCACAAATGGATTCGCCTGCAAGCGCAGAAAAGCACAGCGCTGCAACCTGCATTTATTCCGTTACCCGTGCCGCTGGCAGGGGCGAAATCCCACACATCATCATCGAATATTTGCGTTGAAATACAGCACCCGCGTGGCACCGTCACAGTGAACTGGCCCACTGAAAATGCTGCTGCCTGCGCGACCTTTCTTCGAGACCTTCTGCGATGATTCGCATCGACTCCATCTGGCTCGCCACCGAGCCGATGGACATGCGCGCTGGTACCGAAACGGCATTAGCCAAGGTGATTGCGGTGTTCGGTGCGGCGCAGCCGCACTGTGCTTATCTTTTCGCCAACCGCCGCGCCAATCGCATGAAAGTGCTGGTGCATGACGGCTTCGGCATATGGCTGGCGGCGCGCCGGTTGAGCCAGGGCAAGTTCCACTGGCCAAGCATTCGTCATGGCTCTGAAATGCAGTTGGACACCGAGCAACTCCAAGCCTTGGTATTGGGCCTGCCATGGCAACGAGCAGGTTCCGGCGGCTCGATCACACTGCTTTAACGGCTGCCATTAGCCTATCGGTCTATCGCCGCGAAGCGCCTGCTCTGGCAAAATTCGGCGCATGACTTCTTCTCCCAATCTCGACCAAATGACTCCCGACCAACTGCGTGCCTTAGCTGCGCAATTGCTCTCGCAAGTCGAAACAATGGGTAAGACGGTCGAAACCATGGGCAAGAAGATCAACCGCGATCAGACGGTGATCGAGAAGCTGACCTTCGAAATTGCGCAGCTCAAGCGCTTGAAATTTGCCAAGCGCAGCGAGCAGATGAATCCTGAGCAGGCCAGTTTGCTCGATGACCTGATCGATACAGATATCGCAGCGATTGAAGCAGAGCTTCAGGCCTTGCAAACAGTGCCAGCGGCGACCGAGAAAAAGCAGAAGCCCAAGCGCACTGCATTGCCGGCTGAGTTTCCACGCACACTGATCCATCACGAACCTGACAACACTCACTGCCCATGCGGCTGCGCGCTGAAACGCATCGGTGAAGATGTCAGTGAGAAGTTGGATTACACACCGGGCGTGTTCACCGTCGAGCGTCATGTACGTGGCAAATGGGTCTGCGATGACTGCGAAACGCTTATCCAGGCACCGGTTCCGGCTCAGATCATCGACAAGGGCATCCCAACCGCTGGGCTGCTGGCCCACGTCATGATTGCCAAGTTTGCTGACCATTTACCGCTTTACCGTCAGGAATCGATCTTCGGTCGAGCGGGCCTGGCGATTCCACGCTCAACCTTGGCCGAATGGGTTGGCGTGACTGGGGTTCAGTTGCAGCCGCTGGTCGATGCGCTGCGCGAAGTGGTACTCGGGCAGCAGATTATTCATGCCGATGAAACACCCGTGCAAATGCTCATGCCGGGAACAAAGAAAACCCACCGTTCCTATGTTTGGGCCTACGCCACCAGCCAGTTCTCGGATGTGGCAGCGGTGGTTTATGACTTCAGCCCCAGCCGTGCCGGAGAGCATGCTCGCAACTTCCTGCAAGGCTGGAGGGGCAAGCTGGTCTGTGACGATTTTGGCGGTTACAAAGCCAGCTTCGAACTCGGCGTGACCGAAATCGGCTGCATGGCCCATGCACGGCGCAAATTCTTCGAGCTGCACGCTACGAATAAAAGCACGCTTGCTGAGCAAGCCCTGCGCTATATCCAGTTGTTGTACGAAATCGAGAGCGAAGTCCGCGATCTGGAGCCGGATTTACGGCGGCGAATACGGAAAGAAAAAGCCGTCCCGGTAATGGACATGCTACATGTCTGGATGAGCGCCCAGCGCGACCTTGTGCCCGAAGGCTCAGCCATCAGCAAAGCACTCGATTACAGCCTGAAACGCTGGGCAGCGCTGTCGCGCTACCTCGATGACGGGGCTGTACCCATAGACAACAATTGGGCAGAGAACCAGATCCGACCATGGGCTCTTGGACGCAAGAACTGGCTCTTCGCAGGGTCGCTACGCAGCGGAAAACGGGCGGCGGCGATCATGAGTTTGATCCAGTCTGCGCGGCTCAACGGTCATGATCCGTATGCCTATTTGAAGGACGTGCTCACACGCCTGCCGACGCAGCGGGCGAGTGAAATCGATCATTTGCTGCCGCATATTTGGCAACCGGTCTAATTGCGTAAGACGTGATGCTCGGATGCAAACGTTCAGTTGCGCCCAGTAAGCAGCGATGATGTCATATTGGACAAGCACGCTTATCGTGAGAAATTGGAACAGCCTTACGAGGTTGTGCCCGATACAGTTACATCAGAGCTCTTCCTTTGCCTCGGCGAACTGGCGCACGGCGTCGACTACTTGCCGTGCTCCGCTCTGAATTTCCTCTATCACAAAGCCGGCTTGGCTGACCAAATCGACGCCTTGATCGACCTTTTGGCGACTAGCCTGCATGCTCTCCACAGCATCCTGCGCTAGTTCATGGTTGCGCTTCACAACATCGACGATTTCCACGGTGGCCTGCGCCGTGCGGGCTGCAAGGTTTCGTACTTCATCGGCGACCACCGCAAAACCTCGGCCTTGTTCACCCGCCCTTGCAGCTTCGATAGCAGCATTTAGAGCAAGTAGGTTGGTCTGCTCGGCGATACCTCGGATGGTCTGCACGATGCTGCGGATCATCTCTGACTGCTGATTGACTGCAGTGATGCCTTCAGCCGCTCGTGAGAGCTCGGCTGCTATGCCTTGTACCACCTCGACCGTTTCACTAATGACCTTGGCACCATGGCGAGCGCTTCTGTCCGTCTGCTGGGATATATTGTAGGCGAGCGTGGCTGCATCGGATTCTGCCTGCTGCTGGCGCACTTGGGACGTAATATCACGGGCAAACTTAACTACTTTGTAAAGCCGGCCACTGGCATCGAATACCGGGTTGTAGGTTGCGCTCAGCCAGACGGTATCGCCATGCCGGTTGAGTCGCTGGAAGCGTCCAGAGAAGAACTCACCACGGTTCAGTCGCTCCCAGAAATCGCGGTATTCAGGAGAGTCCGCTTCACCTCGTGTGCAGAACATGCGGTGGTGCTTTCCCCGAATCTCATCCAGGCGATAGCCCATGGCCTGCTCGAAGTTTTCGTTGGCGTCGAGAACCTCACCTTTCAAGTTAAAGGAAATCGCAGCCATCGAGCGACTGATGGCCTGAACCATGCTGCTCTGCTCCTGCTCACGGATCACCTGAGTAGTAATGTCGGTGGCCAGCTTCAGCACGCCTTCGACGCGACCATCGGCGCCTCGGATAGGGTTGTAGCTGGCTTCGAGCCAGACCTCCAGGCCTTGCTTATTACGCCTCAGGAAACGTTCACGTATGTACTCGCCACCAGCCAGGCGCTGCCAGAACTTACGATAGTCGGCACTCGCCTGGTAATCAGGAAAACAGAAAATACGATGGTGCTGTCCGACGATCTCCTCCAGTCGGTAGCCCATGGTGGTAAGAAGGTTCTCATTGGCACCTATGATGGTGCCATCGGGTTTAAATTCAATTGTTGCCGTCGAACGGTCAACGGCCACGGCCCTTGCTTCTGCGGCCTGAAGCTTTTGCAGAGCCTCAGCCAAGGTCTGCTTGATTGCCTTGTTGAACATTGATTAGCCTTAGAGTGAATTTTACTATCGGACGAATGAGGAGAAGCCGTAAATCCCAATTCGAATGTTTAACTGATGCTTAAATCAGGTGATGTAGCGGGTCTGCAAATTGCACCAGCAAGCACCAACTTGAATCTATGGCTTGTGCAGTATCACGCTAGAGTCTTGGTCGCGCTTAAGCTTTCCAGCATCCTCTCTGCGCTCATCGGCTTGCCCAGCAGGTAACCTTGCAAAATGTCGCAACCCAACTCGGTAAGCATCTGTTGTTGTTCAGCGGTTTCCACACCCTCTGCAACGATCCTCAGCCCCAGCGTTTTACCGAGCGCTACTATGGCCGAAACGATAGCCGCGTCATCGTTACACTTAGCCAGCTCGGTGATAAAACCTCGGTCGATCTTCAGTTCGTTGGCTGGTAGGCGCTTAAGATAAAGCAGGCTGGAATAACCGGTACCAAAGTCGTCGATGGAGATATTCACGCCCAATGCTGCCAATTGATCAAGAGCAATCAAAGCAGCTTCAGCGTCCCGCATCGCCGTAGATTCGGTAACTTCCAGTGTCAGGAAACGGGGGGGCAGGCCACTGCTTTGCAGGGCATTGCGCACGACATCAACGAGCTTTGCATGGGCCAGTTGTACCGTCGAAATGTTGACCGCAATACTCCATTCGTCTTTACCTTCGCCTAACGCTTGCCATTCGGCCATCTGCCGGCACGCCTCATGGATTACCCAGCTACCGATTGGCACGATCAATCCAGTACGCTCTGCCAAGGGCAGGAAACGGACGGGCGGCACCAAGCCAAAACCTGGCTTGTTCCAACGCAGTAAAGCTTCAACGCCGATCATAGGGCCATTTGGGGCGAGCATCTTCGGCTGGAAGTGCAGGATAAATTCATTCCGATCCAGTGCGCACCGCAGATCCTGTTGCATTTCCAACTGCAGGTGAGCGTTAACGTTCATAGCTTTTTCAAAGAAGCAGTAGCCATCGCGGCCCTGCTCCTTGGCGTGGTACATAGCCGCATCGGCATTGACCATCAGCTCATGCTCGGTTAGGCCATTTTCTGGGAATATAGCGATACCGATGCTAGCGGACACATGCACTGTCTGCCGCCCAAGTACGTAAGGTAATCGAATATTTTCCACCAAGCGTTGCGCCAACATCGCAGCGTCTTCAGGTTCGCCGGGATCGATAAGCAGAACGAACTCGTCGCCTCCGAGGCGAGCCACCGTATCTTCGCCGCGTTTGGCGTCGTTGATTCGCTTTGCTACTTGCAGAAGCAACTGGTCGCCAGTGTGATGACCGTAAGTATCGTTAACAGCTTTGAAACCATCCAGATCCATGAAGAGTACGGCAAAGTGGCTCTTCTGCCTGATGGCTTTATGAATCGCTTGCTGAAGACGGTCGTTTAGGAGGATACGGTTAGGGAGGCGAGTAAGATTGTCGTGAAGAGCTAGCTGCACCAGTTCACTGTTTGCGAGGTCAAGGGAGCTGGCAAGTATGCTGGTGCGGACGTCAAGCATTGATACGATCAAGGCAATAGCGCAGACAGCCAGCGTGATCAGAATCACCAAAACCATTAGCCAGTTGCTATCAATGCCTGCATTGACCGCTCCGCACACGCTCCCGATAGGAAATTGGGCAGCCGCCATTCCGGTATAGTGCATTCCAACAATGGCACACCCCATAATTAACGAGGCGCCGATGCGTGTACGATTGATGTACTGACCTTCGCCACGCAGGCGGAAAGCGATCCACAAAGCCACGCCCGAAGCAAGGATAGCAATCAGCACCGATAGCGCGAACAAAGACGGAACGTATTCCACTACAGGATTCATCAGCAGCGCCGCCATTCCAACGTAGTGCATGGATGCAATTCCGATACCCATGAGCACCGCACCAAGCAGCAAACGCGGCAGTGGCATTTCCGTCTGGCATGCTAGCCACAAAGCAAAGGCGGAGGAGGCGATGGCGATCAACAACGATAAGCCAGTCAGCGTCGGGTCGTAACCCAGCTCGATGGGCAGTTGGAAGGCCAACATGCCAATAAAATGCATCGACCAGAGGCCCGTGCCCATGGCGGAAGATCCACCGGCAAGCCAAAGTGCCGATGCTTTGCCTTCGGTACGGGTGACTCGACCAGTCATGTCCAGCGCGGTATAAGACGCCAGGATCGCTACGGCGAAGGAAAACAGCACATACACGCTGTTATAGCTGCTTACTAGCATTGAAACCCCGAAGGTTGAATTTGGCTCCTCTGGGCCATCGGCGGCACGAGCAGTTTCTGAAGAGTACGCTTCATCCTATCGTCAAAAATTTTACAAAAAAAAGCGTCATGCCAGCCTTGCGACTTCCACGGGCACGCTTACGGCTGAATGCGATGCTGGAAATTGTAGTGCCGTGCTGGGCACCCATATTGAATGACCTGGGCTTTGAAGGCCTTGGAATAGGAACCGAGTGTTGGCTGCATGAAATACCCGTTTAAAAGGCTAGATCTGGTGCTCACTTAAATTTGAGTGCACACGATGTCTTGGCTTTGCGGGGCTGGGTAGATGACATGGCCGGACGGTTAC
>NZ_JASCPO010000289.1:0-6334 GCF_029960145.1 Pseudomonas sp. PS01299
CGCGAATGAGGTGTGTCAGCCAGCGCATCAGGTGTCTGACACACCTCATTCGCGAGCAAGCCCGCTCCCACAGGTTCTCCGGTTCGACTGAATTCTTGAGCAAAATTTTATGACACCCTTGCCCGCACCTCTACGCTGGCTCTACTCCCTGGAATGGCGTCGGGGTTTGTTTGACTGGGCGCGCAGCGATGGCGTGACCTGGGTGTATATCTTCAAGGTATTGCTCGCCGCGTTCCTCACGCTGTGGCTGGCGATGCGCCTGGAGTTGCCGCAACCGCGCACGGCGATGATCACCGTGTTCATCGTCATGCAGCCGCAGAGCGGCCAGGTGTTCGCCAAGAGTTTCTATCGTTTCCTTGGCACCCTGGCCGGGTCGGCGATGATGGTTACGCTGATCTCGCTGTTCGCGCAGAACACTGAGTTGTTCCTCGGTTCGCTGGCGATTTGGGTCGGCATCTGCTCGGCCGGTGCGGCGCGTTGCCGTAACTTCCGCGCCTACGGTTTTGTCCTCGCCGGCTACACCGCCGCGATGGTCGGCCTGCCGGCGCTGGCGCATCCGGACGGTGCGTTCATGGCCGCCGTCTGGCGGGTGCTGGAAATCTCGCTGGGGATTCTCTGCTCGACGGTGGTCAGCGCCGCGATCCTGCCGCAAACAGCCAGCGCGGCGATGCGCAACGCGCTGTATCAGCGCTTCGGCGTGTTCGCGTTGTTCGTCACCGACGGCCTGCGCGGACGCAGCAAAGCCGAATCGTTCGAAGCGAGCAACGTGCGTTTCATCGCCGAAGCGGTGGGCCTGGAAGGGCTGCGCAGCGTCACCGTGTTCGAAGACCCGCACATGCGTCGGCGCAACGGTCGCCTCAGCCGTTTGAACAGCGAGTTCATGGGCATTACCACGCGCTTCAACGCGCTGCATCAGTTGCTGGAACGCTTGCGCGTGAATGACGAAGAACACGTGGTGACCGCGATCAGGCCGGGTCTGCAGGATCTGGCCGAAGTACTCGACGGCTTCAGTGGCCGCGCCTTGACCAGCCCGGACGCGGCACGTTTGGCGACGGCATTGGCCACTTACAAGGAAGGCCTGCCGACGCGCGTGCGAACCTTGCGCGGCATTTTCCAGGAAACCGGTCCGAGTGAAGCCGAACAATTGGATTTCCACACTGCATACGAACTGCTCTATCGCTTCGTCGACGACCTGCACAGTTATGCACAGACCCACGCCTCGCTGGCCGATCACCGCCACGAACGTGAGCGCTGGGACGAGCCGTTCACCCCGCAAACCAACTGGTGGGCCGCCGCGGCCTCGGGGATTCGCGCCTCGTTCATCCTGATGGTGCTGGGCAGCTATTGGGTCGCCACCGCGTGGCCGAGCGGTGCGACCATGACCCTGATTGCTGCCGCGACCGTGGGCCTGTCCGCCGCCACGCCGAACCCGAAACGCATGGCTTTTCAAATGGCCTGCGGTACGTTCCTCGGGGCGCTGATCGGCTTCGTCGAGATGTTTTTCATCTTCCCGTGGATCGATGGTTTTCCGCTGCTGTGCGTGATGCTTGCGCCAGTGATCGTGCTCGGCTCGTTCCTCGCTTCGCGACCGCAATACGCCGGGGTCGGTCTCGGTCTGTTGATCTTCTTCAGCACCGGTTCGGTGCCGGACAACCTGACCATTTACAACCCTTACACCTTCATCAACGACTACATCGCCATGGTCATGGGCATGCTGGTTTGCGCTGCTGCTGGCGCAATCATTCTGCCGCCCAACAGCCGCTGGTTGTGGAAGCGCCTGGAGCAGGATCTGCGTGGCCAGGTGGTGTACGCGATCAGCGGCAAACTCAAGGGCCTGGCGTCGAGTTTCGAGAGTCGTACTCGTGACCTGCTGCATCAGGCTTATGGTCTCGCCGCCGGGCAGCCGACCGTGCAGAAGAACCTGCTGCGCTGGATGTTCGTGGTGCTCGAAGTCGGCCACGCGATCATCGAATTGCGCAAGGAACAGGCGATCCTCCCAGTGCATCCGGCGTATGCAGAATCGCAGCCGTGGCGTCAGGCGATCCGCGTCATGGGCCGGGCGCTGGTGCGGCTGTTTCTGCAACCGAACCCGAGCAATCTGGAGCGCGCACTGGTGGCGGTCGATCACGCGATCAGTCGGGTCGCCGCGACCGACGAGCCGTTTGCGCCGCACTTCGACACGTCCGCGTTACGCCGGGTGAAGAGCTATCTGCACTTCATCCGCACCTCGTTGCTCGACCCGCAATCACCACTCGCTGCCTATGCCGTCGCCAAGCCCGAAGGACTTGCCCATGCCTCGTGAAATCGCCTTCCACGGCGTGTACATGCCGACCATGACCCTGATGTTCTTTGTCGCTGCGGCGCTGGCCTGGGCGCTGGACCGGTTCCTGTCGGGGTTCGACCTGTACCGTTTTTTCTGGCACCCGGCGCTTTTGCGTCTGAGTCTGTTTACCTGTCTGTTCGGCGCCATGGCGCTGACTGTCTACCGTTGAGAACGTTCTGATGAAAAAGTTTTTCAGCCTGCTCGCGACCCTGCTGGTGCTGGCCCTGGCACTGTGGATCGGCCGGACCCTGTGGGAGCACTACATGAACACCCCGTGGACCCGCGACGGCCGGGTGCGGGCGGACATCATCAACGTCGCGGCCGACGTCACCGGGGAAGTGGTCGACGTGCCGGTGCGCGACAACCAGTTGGTGAAGAAGGGCGATTTGCTGATGCAGATCGATCCCGAGCACTACCGCATCGCGGTCAAGCAGGCGCAGTCGCTGGTCGCTTCGCGCAAGTCGACCTGGGAGATGCGCAAGGTCAACGCGCATCGTCGCGCCGACCTCGACAACCTGGTGATCTCCAAGGAAAACCGCGACGACGCCAGCAACATCGCCGACGCTGCGCTCGCCGATTACCAACACGCACAAGCGCAACTGGAAGCCGCCGAACTCAACCTCAAACGCACTGAAGTGCGCGCAGCGGTGGATGGCTACGTGACCAACCTCAACGTGCATCGCGGTGACTACGCGCGCATCGGCGAAGCGAAAATGGCCGTGGTCGACATGAACTCGTTCTGGGTCTACGGCTTCTTCGAAGAGACCAAACTGCCGCACGTGCGCGTAGGCGACACGGCCGACATGCAACTGATGAGCGGCGAAGTGTTGAAGGGCCACGTGGAGAGCATTTCCCGCGGCATCTACGACCGCGACAACCCGGAAAGCCGCGAGCTGATCGCCGACGTGAACCCGACGTTCAACTGGGTGCGTCTGGCGCAGCGGGTGCCGGTGCGCATTCACATCGACGAAGTGCCGGAGGGTGTGTTGTTGGCGGCGGGGATTACTTGCACGGTGGTGGTGAAGCAAGAGTCTGTGGATAACTGACAGACCGCGCCGACTGAATCGCGAGCAGGCTCACTCCTACACTGGATCTCTGCCACACCGAAGATTCCTTGTAGGAGTGAGCCTGCTCGCGATAAGGACAACCCGGTCTTTCAGACCAAAACCGAGTAATCACTCAGCGCAAAACGTCTCCTGCAAATGCCGCCACAGCACCCGCCCGGCCTCGGTCTTTTCAAACACCACCGTCGACCGGCGATCGGTGCGCAACCCGCTCGCATCGCTCTGCTGCTCGCGATAACTCAGCGTCGCGCCATGCGCATGCAGCGCAATCCCGCGCAGCTCACTGAGCTCGATCCTGAACCCGGGCTTCTTCCCGCCCGCCGCGTGAAACAGCGCACGCAAGGCTTCGATATCCAGCGCCCGGCCCAGCGGCGTGACCATGGAAAAATCCGCCGAGAATCGGCTCAGCAAGCGCTCCATTTCGGCTGAATCCTGCTCCACGGCAAACCAGCGTTCGATCACCAGGTGGGCCTGGATCACTTCATCAAAATATTCGTTGTAGTCAGTCATGTGGATTTTTCCTGAAGGGGAGGTGGGCTCAGCAGGGCGAGCACTGTGGAGGCGTCGAAACGCAGCACGGCGACCATTGGCAGCAATGTGAGCAAGGCCGCCGCGACAAAGCAGTATTTGAATCCGTTGCCGCCCAGTGCGCCCAACAGCGAACTGAGCAACGCGGCGCCAAGACAGAAACCGAGCTGGCGATTGATGTTCCACAGAGCGCTGGAGTGGCCCATTTTTTCCGGCGCGATGCCGACAAATGCCAGGCTCTGCGCGGTGACGCTGCACAGGCTGCCGCCCAGTCCCATCAAGGCATAGGCAATGATCAGCGGCGTGGCGGCGGGTTGTTCGATGCGCATCAGCAGGACAATCCCCAGGCACTGCAAAAGCATCCCGGTGATCAGCAGCGGTTTGGGGCCAATGCGGTTGAAACTGCGTTTGCCGAGCATGATCGCCATACCCGATGCGGCTGCCCAGGACAGCATCAGCGCACCGGTCTGCGCCGCGCCGAAACCGAGGTCGTGCAGGTACAACACGGCAATCATGTTAGTGCCGGTAAACACCCCGGGCACGAACAGGTAGATCAGCATTGCCAAACGCAGTGACGGACTCTTGAGCAGTTGCAGGTCGAGCACCGCGTCAGGTTTGTGCCAGCCATCACGCAGGTACAGCCATAAGGTCAGGACGCCGAGCAGCAGAACTCCGCCGGCGAGGTGTCGGGTAGCGGCGGCGCTCGCCAGGCTCACGGCAATCAACAACAGTGTCAGGGCTGCCACCGCCAGCAGCAGGCCGCGCAGATCCAGTGTCGGGCGTTCCGTGCCGGGTTGATCCGCTTGCAACCACAGCAGACCCAGGCCGAAAGCGAGCAGCGCCAGCGGCATGTTCAGGTAGAAAATCCAGCGCCATGACAACGCCTCGACGATCAGGCCGCCCGCCGCTGGCGACAGGGCCGGCACCATCAGCGCGACCATCAGCACCACACCGGTCAGGTGCGCGCGTTGTGTCGCGGGATACTGCCGATAAGCCAAGGCCTGACCGATCGGCAGCAACAACCCGCCACCGAGGCCTTGCAGCAGGCGCCAGACAATCAGGCTTTCAATCGACCCGGCCTGGGCCACCAGACCGGAAGCGATGCCGAACAGCAAAAGCGAACCGAGAATCAGCCGCCGTTCGCCCAGCCGCGCCGCGAGCCACACGCTCAGCGGAATGATCAGTGTCAGCCCGAGCATGTAGGCGTTGGTGATCCACGCCAGTTGCGTCACGGATGCCTGTAATTCCCGGGCGATGTCCGGGTAGGCGATGCTCGCGGCGAACATGTTCAGCAGGTCGAGGGCAAACCCGAACAGATACACCAGCGCAACTTTCGAGCGATAGGCCATGGCAGCTTCCCTGTGATGAGACGTGCAGGTTAGGGGGCTTCAAGCGTTAGGAAAACGCTGGTTTGCCTGCTAGTTTGTCAAAATAATTTTGACAGGGAGCGCGCTGGGTATGGTCAGCCTGGACCGTTTTGACACTTTCAAAGCCGTGGTCGAGGCCGGGTCGTTGACGGCTGCCGCCGATACCTTGGGCCAGACCCGTGCGGTGGTGAGCTTCAATCTCAAGCGCCTGGAAGAAGAACTGGGCGTCACTTTGCTCACACGCAACACCCGGCAACTGGCCCTGACCGATGCCGGTGAGCGCTTCTATCGGCGCTGCCTGCGCACCCTCGACGAAGCGCGACTGGCGATCGAGGAGGCGCGCTCTGAGCATTCGCAACTCAAGGGCACGTTGCGCATCACCACCACTGTGGAGTTTGCCCTGGCCCAAGTGGTGCCGGCGCTGGAGGTGTTTCGCCAGCAACAGCCGCAACTGAACATTCACTTGTCGACATCCTCAACCCACGCCGATCTGATCTCCGAGCGCTTCGACATGGCGATCCGTCTGGGACGCATGCACGACTCCAATCTGCGCGCGGTGCAGTTGTCGAAGTTCGAAGTGTTCGCGGTGGCCGCGCCGCAGCTGGTCGAACGCTTCGCGCCGGTTGCCACGCTGGCAACGCTGGAGTCGATGCCGACGCTGGGCCATGGCCGCGTCCCGGAAATGACCGTGACCGACCCGGCCGGCAGCGAGCATGTCTACCAGCCAAAACCGGGGACCACCGCCATCGTCGCCGACAACTCGGCGACGCTCAGGGCGTTTGCGTTGACTGGCCAAGGCGTGGCGATTTTGCCGCAGTGGCTGATTCAGGAGGATCTGCAGGCGGGGCGATTGGTGCGGTTGCTGGCCGATTATCGCTTTGCCCAGCAGGGTGTTTATGCGCTGTACCCGGATACCCGGCATCTGCCGCTGAAGGTACGGGCGTTTATTGATTTCATGAAGGGCTGGGGCTGAATGCTGGCTGATCTGGCCCCTTCGCGAGCAAGCCCGCTCCCACATTTGGAATGCATTCTCCTGTGGGAGCGGGCTTGCG
>NZ_JASCPO010000028.1:0-44333 GCF_029960145.1 Pseudomonas sp. PS01299
CGGCGTCGAGTTCATTATTGACAGCCTCCTGAACAATCGGTGCGGCCAGCAGGTCGATGCCGGTGGTGACGACGATGCGGGTTGCCTTGCACCAGTCTTCCGATTCATTGCCGACGATGTCGCGCACTTTGAAGGTGACCGCCAGACCGAAGAGGTCGGTGTCACCAGCCTCTTTAATAGTGGCTTTGGAGACCGTGATCAATATCGGGTTTGCCGCTGGATCGTTGATCTGCTCCAGGGTCACCGGTGTGGAATACTCGAAAAAGCCGCCCCAACTGAGATGAATGACGTCGCCCTCCGCGATGTCGGGGTAAGGCAAGCCGCTGCCGGACTCGGACCTGATGACAATCGGCACCCCCGCTTCGGCAACGTCTTTGTCCACACCGCCGTTGACGATTGCCGGGGGAATGTACATGAACAGGTTGGAGTGACCAGGGCCCGGGTCGATGTCCTGGCCAGCGGGGAGTTCCAGTTTGACGAAGAGGTTGAGGGGCTTGTCCGGACGCTCTTCTTTTTGATTGGGCTGTTTGATTTCGTAGGTGAGTTGGTAAGGACCTGTCTGCAGATGACGAGGAGCCACCCACAAGAGGGTCGGTTGCTTGAGCTCGGCTTCGTCAATGATGGGACGTCCGTCGACCTCACGGTCATTGAGCAGCAGCTTGACGGTATCTCCAACAGCCTTGGTGGCCCAGATGGGGATGACGACAAGCAGTCCGAGGTCGGGAAAAGTGAACACCGCCGCCCGGTTGATCCCCCACTGACCGGAAGGCAGGAGGCGCCCGAGCACTATCGGGTCCAGCAGTGAATGGGGGGCAGAGATTTTCATCTTGGGCTGAACGAGCATAGACGGAACTCCGTGCGAACTGTCGGGAGACAAAGGGCGTGGAGTTATTCAGCGCTGAAGATGACGGCTCTGGCTACTGTCAGAAATTACAGGTAGGGACGTATTTGCGATGAACGGTCGTGAGCCATAGCCACTGGCTCGCCGCATATCAGTGTGGGAGCGGGCTCGCTCGCGAATAGGCCGGCACATTCACCATCACAGGTGACTGAACCGACGCTTTCGCGAGCAAGCCCGCTCCCACAGGGGATGGGTGTGTCAGATGAAGACAATTTCGTAGGGCAGGCGCATCCGCTCGAGGATCACCGGCGGCAGCATCGGCGCGATGCCGATCGCCGGTTCGCCCTTGAGCTGGCTGGCATAGGCGTGGGTGGCGTGGCTTTTGCGCGCCACGGTCCAGGTGTCGAGGCGCAGTTTGCGTGCACGATCCCAGGGGATCAGGCTCTGCTCGCGCTCCGGCCAGTGCCAGGCCCAGACTGCCACGTCGTGATAGGTGGCTCCGGCTTGCGCTGCCGCTTTGGCACTCGCACGTCCGACCGCTTCGTGGTCGTCGTTGCCGTCGTTGCGCCAAGTGCTGAACACCACGTCGCCGGGGCGCAGATAACGCGCGATGAAGCTGGTGATTTCGGTCTCGCGTTCGAGCAGCGCGTTGTCGGTAAATCCGCCGCGCACCCATTTCAGACTGTGCATCGGCAGGCCGAGCCGACGCAGGGCTTCGACGCTTTCTTGCGGACGGAACACGCTCAGGCGTTTTTCCGACCACTGTCGCGAACCGGGATGGCTGGCGCTGCCGTCAGTGATCGACAGCAGTTGCAGCGGATGGCCAAGGCTGGAGAGCAATTGCAGGAGGCCGCCACAGGTCACCACTTCATCACCCGGATGCGGGGCGACGACGACGGCGCGAGCACCGCGGGGAACGAGGCTATGGGTGTTGATGACGGGAATGTTGTCCAGCTGCGGGGCACTGTTCCAGATCTGTACCGGCGGCGGGTTTTCGTTGAGGAATAACGGTTTCATGGGTGCTACGTCCTTGTCGAGTCAGGCCCTCAGCCGAATCTGCACCGTGCAAAAGCAGGTGCGCTCGACCCGTGAAGGCGAATGGATTGCTGTGCGACGCTCCCAACCCTGGATTGCCGCGCAGCAGAGTATTGCTCATGAAAACCGGTTCGTCGCGTTACAGATCAATCTGATCCGCTTTTTTTATGTCTAACTGTACCAATTTTCGCAGGTAGTCCCCGAAACCGCCCCGGGCACGGCTGTCCAGACGGGCGCTGGTATGCACTTGCGGGCGATGGCTCCAGGCGATGTCGGCACCGAGCAATTCCAGTTGCCGCACCAGTTGCACGTCCTCATCACAGGTCAAGGGGGCGAATCCCCCGGCCCAGCGATAAGCATCGGCACTGACCCCGAGATTGGCGCCGTGGATATGGCGATGCCCGTCCCGCGCCTGATAGTGGCTGTGATAGCGGATTTGCGCGCTTTCGTCGAATGTCGGATCCCAATATTCAACGGTCACCGTGCCGCACACCGCATCCGCACCCAGCCCCAACTGTGCCACCAGCCAGTCCTCGGCCACACGGCTGTCGGCGTCGGTGCAGGAGATCCAGCGCGCGCCACGCTCCAGCAACACCTGCGCGCCAGCGGCCCGGGCCTGGCCGACGTTGCGGGCGTCGATGTGCAGACTCAGTACCGGAAAGCCGCTGACGATCTGCGCCGAGCGATCGGTGCAGCTGTCGAGCACCACCAGCACTTCGACCGGCTCGCCGGCCAGCAGCCCGTGTTTACTGGCGCGCATGGCGGCCGTCAGGCACTGTTCCAGCAGGTCTTGCTCGTTGTGCGCGGGAATCAGAATGCCGATCATCGCAGGCCCTCCAATGCGGCCACCGAGCGCGGCTCACGGCTCCAGACTTCAAGGATAAAGTCGGACTCCTGATGCAGCGCCAGACGCGGTAGCGGTAATTGCTCGTGAATCAGGTCATGTACCTGACGCGCGTTGAGCGGGCAGCCATCGATGGGCGGGCGCCAGTGGCAGGCCAGCAACTGGCCGTCAGCCGTCAGGGATTCACTGATGCGGCGGATCACTTCTGTCAGATCCTGGGCATCGAGGTAGTAGCCGATTTCGCTAAATACAATCAGGTCGAATTTTTCCTCCGGCCAGTCACCGGGCAGGCGACTTTGGCGCACTTCGGCGTGGTCAAACAGGCTCAATCGGGTACGCGCCAGATTCACCGCGGCACTGGCGGTGTCGCAACACAGCAGGCGGTCGCAGCGCTCGGCGAGCTCGGCGCTGAGTTCGCCATTGGCGCAACCGGGTTCGAAGATCGCCCGATAATGCGCGCGAGGCAGGGCGGCGAGGGTGATCGCGCGTTTGCGCTGTTCGTACCAGCGCTCGCGGAAGGCCCAGGGATCATCGTTAGCGCTGAACAATCCGTCGAAGTAACGATCATCGACGCTCATAGGAACACCACTTCGAACGGTTGCAGCAGACGATCCAGCACGTACGGCGCCAATACCGGTTGCAGCCCGGCTTGCGGATCGCCCTCCAACTGACTGGCGAACGCATGCACCGCGTGGCGTTTGCGCGCCACTTGCTCCGGCGACAACAGAATTTTGCGCGCGCGCTGCCATGGCACCGAGGCGTCTTCGGGTGAGGCCCAGTGCCAGGTCCATACCGGCAATTCGTGGCAGGTGGCGCCGACCCGCCGCGCGGCTTCGATACTCGCGCGGCCGGCAGCTTCGTGATCGCAGTGGCCGTCCTCGCACCAGGTGCTGAACACCACGTCGCCGGGGCGCAGGTGGCGTTCGATGAACGCTACCAGCGACGGCTCATCCGCAGCGACCTGGCTATCGCTGAAACCGCCGCGCAGCCATTTCATCCGGTGCAGCGGCACGCCGAGGCGGCGCAGGGCTTCGGCTGATTCCTGCGGCCGCACCACGCTCAGACGCTCCACCGGCCAGCGCTCGGAGCCGGGGTGACTGGCGCTGCCATCGGTGACCGAGATCAACTGCAACTGACGCCCGGCGGCGGCCAGCAACTGCAACATCCCGCCGCAGCCGAGCACTTCGTCGTCCGGGTGCGGGGCGACAATCACCGCCCGCGCGCCCGGTGGCACCAGACTGAGGACATCGACGCTGTCCAGCGCCGCGAGGTGCCGGGAATGTTGCCATTGCAGCAGCGAAGTGCCTTGGTGGCCGATGATCGGATCGGGTTTGTTCACGGCATTCATAGCGTCCAGGCCTCCTCGGGGTGTTCAGCCAGCGTTTGGCCAAGGGCCGCCAGATCACGCTCGGCATGGCTCTGGCGTAGAAACACCGGCAGATCAGCGATCAGCCGGGCGAAGTGCCGGTCCTTGCAGAACGGCCCCGCGCCCAGCGCCCGACCGGTCTCGCGCATCACTTGCTCAGCCGATTGCTCGACCACGGCGCGAGCACGCCGCGCTAACAGTTCGGCATCGGCTTCGGGATGCGCATCGATGTGCAGCGCACTGAAACGCAGGACATTGGCGGCTGCGTACAGCGCCGCATCGACCGTGCCGAGGTGGGCGAGGGCGTGCGGCTCCTGACGTTGCGCGCAGTGTTTACGCAGCGCCTCGGCGATCTGCCGAGCCGCGCCGTACCAGCACGCGGCGATGCCGATCCCGCCTTGCCAGAAACCCGGACGATTCAGGTAGTCGCCGGGTTCGCCGATGGCCTGGGCTTCGGCGCCGTCGAAAAGCACTTCAACGCTGCCGGTGGCGCCCATGCCGACCGCCTGCCAGCCCTGATCGGTGATGGTCACGCCCGGTTGATCAAGTGCCACTGCGACCAGTTGCTGATGGTCTTCGGCGTCCCACGCGGTGAGCAGCGCATGGCTGAGCACCGCCGCCCCGGAACACCAGGCCTTGCGCCCGTCGAGGCGCACCATGTGCCCGGCCGGTCGCACCTGCACCCGAGCCTGCGGTGGTTCAGCCGCCCACATGCCCCAAGTGCTGCCCGGGGTGGGCGAACCACCGAGTTGTTCGATGATCGCCAGTGCGTCGGTGTGGCCTTCGTAGAGTTTGCACAAGCCCAGATCATGCCCGCCGACTTCCGCCAGACGTTGAAAGCGCTCCAGCGTGCGGCCGCTGCCCGGTAACGGCAACTGATCCAGACCGGCCTCGACCAGCGCCCGCAGGCAATGGCCGAGTGCGGCGGTGTCGCGATAGTCGGGCGGGCGGCGCGCCAGATAACTGTGCAGGTCCATATCAGTCTTCTTCTTCGCGTTGCAGTTCGAACAGCAGCAGCGAACGTCCGGTGACCGAATACTCATGGCCGAAATCGAAGCGTTCCTGACCGCGAATCGACGGCTGATTGGTGTCGATCATGCAGGTCCAGAAACTGCCTTCCGGCACTTCCGGCAGGCTGAAGTTGACGATGTCATGGTGGGCGTTGACCACCAGCAGCAACGTCGCATCGGCACCTTTGCGGCGGATCCCGGTTTCCTGCGCGCGACCGTCGAGCAGCATGCCGAGGCAGCGGTTGTTCGCGTCATGCCAGTGTTCGGTGGTCATCTCGGTGCCGTCCGGCGCGAGCCAGGTGACGTCCTTGACGCCGATGTCCTCGTTATATTCGCCAACCAGGAAGCGCCCGCGACGCAGGATCGGGTAAGCCATACGCAACTTGATCAGGCGTTTCACGAATTTGAGCAGCGCCTTGCCGTCCTCGCTCAGGTCCCAGTTGACCCAGCCGATCTCGCTGTCCTGGCAATAGGCGTTGTTGTTGCCGTCCTGCGTGCGGGCGAATTCGTCGCCGGCGACAATCATCGGCGTGCCCTGCGACAGCAGCAGCGTGGCGAAGAAATTGCGCATCTGCCGATGGCGCAGTGCATTGATCTCCGGGTCGTCGGTCGGGCCTTCGACGCCGTGGTTCCACGACAGGTTGTTGTTGCTGCCGTCCTGGTTGTTCTCGTCGTTGGCTTCGTTGTGCTTGTCGTTGTACGACACCAGATCGTTGAGGGTGAAGCCGTCATGCGCGGTGATGAAGTTCACCGACGAGTACGGCCGCCGTCCACGCTGGTTGAACATCTCGCCGGACGCGGTCATGCGGCTGGCGAAGTCGGCAACCTGGCCGTCGTCGCCTTTCCAGAACGCGCGCACGGTGTCGCGGAACTTGTCGTTCCACTCGACCCAGCCCGGCGGAAAGTGGCCGACCTGATAGCCACCGGGGCCACAGTCCCAAGGCTCGGCGATCATTTTCACCTGACGCAGCACCGGGTCCTGACGGCAGGCGACGAGGAAGCTGTGACGCTCGTCGAAACCGTCGTGATAGCGCCCGAGAATGGTCGCCAGGTCGAAGCGGAAACCGTCGACGTGCATCTCGCTGGCCCAATAGCGCAGCGAGTCGGTGACCATTTGCAGTACGCACGGATGGCTCAGGTCGAGAGTGTTACCGGTTCCGGAATCGTTGATGTAATAGCGCTTGTCGTCCGGCATCAGGCGATAGTAGGAGGCGTTGTCGATGCCGCGCATCGACAGGGTCGGGCCTTGTTCGTTGCCCTCGGCGGTGTGGTTGTAGACCACGTCGAGGATCACTTCCAGATTGGCTTCGTGCAGGTGCGCGACCATTTCCTTGAACTCGGCGATCTTGCCGCTGGCCAGATAGCGCGGGTCCGGGGCGAAGAAGGCGATGCTGTTGTAGCCCCAGTAGTTGGTCATGCCTTTGTGCAGCAAGTGCTGGTCGTTGACGAAGGCATGGATCGGCAGCAATTCCACCGACGACACGCCGAGCTTGCGGATGTGTTCGAGCACATCGTCAACCATCAACCCGGCAAATGTGCCGCGCACGTTCTCCGGCACCGATGGGTGACGCATGCTGATGCCGCGTACGTGGGTTTCATAGATGATGGTTTTGTCCCACGGCACGCTGACGCGGTGGTCGTTGCCCCAGGTATGCGCCGGGTCGATTACCTTGCACTTGGGCACGAACGGCGCGCTGTCGCGCTCATCGAAACTGAGGTCGGCGTCGGGGTGGCCGATGGTGTAGCCGAACAGTGCCTCCGACCATTTCAACTCGCCGACCAGTTGTTTGGCGTACGGGTCGATCAGCAGTTTGTTGTGGTTGAAGCGATGGCCGTTCGCCGGGTCATACGGGCCATACACGCGGTAGCCGTAGATCAGCCCCGGATGGGCATCGGGCAGATAGCCGTGGTAGATCTCGTCGGTGTATTCCGGCAGTTCGATGCGCTCGAGTTCGACTTCGCCGGCATCGTCGAAGATGCACAGCTCGACCTTGGTGGCGTTGGCGGAAAACAGCGCAAAGTTCACCCCCAGACCATCCCAGGTGGCGCCGAGCGGGAAGGGCAGACCTTCACGGATTCTGGACGGCTCAGCGTGCGCTGCGGGCTCGGCTTTTTTTGGACTGGACATGATTGCTCCTGCAAAACGGGTTGGTTCGAATAACGGATCAACTGTGGGAACAGAATCTGTGGTGAGGGGATTTATCCCCGATGGGTCGCGCAGCGGCCCTGCGACTGCTTCGCAGCCGATCGGGGATAAATCCCCTCACCACAGACATCTGTCCCTGACAGGGGGTGTTTGAGGTTTCCTGAGGACGAGTTGTCCCTGTGTGGCGAGCGAACCCGCCACACGGTCATTCAGTTCAATAATCCGGGTGTGTCAGTTGGCCGGGGGCTTGCGTGGGGCGCGCGGCTTTTTCTCGGCGGCTTTTTCGCCCGGTGGAATCACTTTGGCGGCGCTGGAAGGCTTGGCTTTGGCGTCGGCAGGCGCCTTAGGCTTGGCCGCCGGGGTCTTGCTTTCGCTGGCTTTGCCGGTCGCAGTCTTGCCGGCGGTTTTACTGCCCGCAGCCTTTGGCGACTTCTTCGGCGCGAGGGCCTCGGCTTCGGCCAGTTTGCGCGCCATTTCCCAATGACGCGCTTCATGACCTTCAGGTTTGCCCTCCGATTCCCAGATCTGATAGGCGAACTCGCGGATGCGTTTATCGTCGGTACTCATCGCAATGCTCCTGAACTGAACTCGTCGTTACGTAAAGAGTTGGGTAAACAGATTGACCGGGAAATCCCCCAGCGCGGCGCTGACGTTCAGCTCCCTGTTTTTTGTGACTGCGCTGCTGTGAAAAAGTCCCTTCAGGTTTGTGTCAGAGGCGGCGAACGGTAAAACCACCCGTGTATCGCCCCAGCGCAGCGCATCCACCTGTGGCACGGCACTGTTTTCCAGCAACGTCGCGCAGCGGATCGGCACGATCACGATGGCGTAGCGGCCCTCGTGCTCACGGGCGAATGCGAGCACGTTGTGCGCCTGCTCGCCCAGCACCTCCAAGGCCTGATACGTGCCCCGGCGAAACAGCTCGGCGTGTTCGGCGCGCAGGTTCAATACCTCGGCGATCAACGCTTGCTTGATGCGCCCGTCACGCCAGTTCGCCAGCAGCTCCGGGAGCGGCGCGTGTCCGTCCAGAGCTTGCGCGCGCGCGGCGTAATCCACCGGCCGACGGTTGTCCGGATCGACCAGGCTGAAGTCCCAGAACTCGTTGCCTTGATACAGATCCGGTACCCCCGGCACGGTCATGCGCAGCAAGGTTTGCGCCAGACTGTTAAGGGCGCCGGCTGCCGCGATGCTGTTGACGGTCTTGCTCAGTGCGGCGCGCAGCAGCTCGCCTTCTGCACCGGTGAGCAGGCGTTGGGTGAACGTCTGCGCAGCGTTTTCGTAGGCTTCGTTGGGCGCGCTCCAGCTGCTTTGCAACTTGGCTTCGCGCAGGGCTTTCTGTTGCCATTGCCAGATGCGTTCGGCGTAGTCGCTGAAACCTGACTGATCGTCATCGCTCAGTTGCAGCGGCCAACTGCCGAGCAACGCCTGATACAGGATCAGTTCATCACCGGACGACGGCACTTGGTCATCGTCGCGCAACGGCCGGGCGAGGGCGCGCCACAACTCGACCTGTTCGGCGTACCAGTGGCTGCGTTCGCTGAGCACTGCCAGTCGTGCACGGGTGTCTTCGCCGCGTTTGTGGTCGTGGGTGGCAGTGGCCAGCAAGTTGTCGGGGAACGCGTCCAGGCGTTGCTGATTGACCGCATGGAAGTCGCTGACCGGTGCGCTGAACTGCTCGGTGTTGTAGCCGACGTCATTGCGCGACAGCAGCACCGCCGAGCGATACAACGCGGTGTCTTCCACGGCTTTGGCCGCTGCCGGCGACGTCAGTTGCTGGAAACGCACGCAGGCGTGCTTGAGGATCTTGCGCGAGCGCCCGCGCGACTTTTGCCGCCATGGCGTGCCACCGAGCCAGGCCGCCACACAGTCAAGCACCGGCCAGTCGCCTTCGCCCAGCGTCTGCCGCGCGCCGTCCATGGCCTGCTGGAAGAACTGTTCATCCTGCGCCGCGCGCCCCAGCGCATTGATGTAAGTGCGATACACCGGGAAATGCACGATCAGCGCCTGCAACACCCGACGGATCGAACCGAGGGTCAGGTCGCGGGTCATCAGGTCGTCGCGGGCCACTTGCAGCAGCGCCTGGGCGACGCTTTCGAAGTCACTGGCCAGCGAGCCGTTGAGGATCTGTTGCCTCGCCAGTTGCGCTTCTTCAATGAACGCCGCCGGACGCTCGGTGCGTCGCTGCCAGAGGTCGCCGAGTACATGTTCGCCATCGGGGTCGTGTTGCAGCAACGACAGCTGATTCATGAACTCGTAACCGGTGCTGCCATCCACCGCCCAATCGGTACGCAGGGTTTCGCCGGCACCGAGAATCTTCTCGACATAGATCGGCAAGTGCCGATCCGGCGCAAGCAAGTCGAGGCGCCGCCGCAGCTTGCGGCAATAGCCACGCGGGTCAGCGAGACCGTCGATGTGGTCGATGCGCAAGCCGTCGACCAGGCCTTCGCTAATCAACTGAAAGATCTTGCCGTGAGTGGCTTCGAACACGGCCGGGCGCTCGACGCGCAGGCCACCGAGCTCGTTGATGTCGAAAAAGCGCCGCCAGTTGATGTCGTCTGCTGCGGTGCGCCAACTGGCCAAGCGGTAGCTTTGACGTTCGAGCAACTGATGCAGCTTGTCGAAGCCTTCTGCTGTCGTGGAGTCGTAATGCGCGAGATTTTCCTCGATCGCGGCAAGGATCTGCGGATCGCTTGCCAGTTCCTTCAATTCAGCCTTGAGCGGCATTGCCAGCGCATGCGCGTCGGTCTGGTAGCTGAGGGTACTGAAACGATCGGCGAGGGATTTCAGCGCTTCGAGCGGTTTGAGCAACTCGCCGTAGTCATTCGGGCAGATCGGGAAGTGGTGCTCGTAATGCTCGACGTGGAAGCGACCTTGCTGCGCATCGAAATGCAGTTTCAGCGTGCCTTCCTGCAGCGCGACACCGTAGTCGCTGCCGAGAAACGGCAACAGCAACTGGCCTTCCATCAACGGGTCCGGCGAGTGCCACTGGATGTCGAAGAACTCGCCGTACGGGCTCAGGCGGCCCCACTCCAGCAGATCGAGCCACCACGGGTTGTCACCGCCACCGACGGCCATGTGGTTGGAGACGATGTCGAGGATCAGGCCCATGCCGTGTTCGCGCAGGGTGCTGACCAGACGCCGCAGCGCCGGTTCGCCGCCGAGTTCCGGATTGACCTGGGTCGGGTCGACCACGTCGTAGCCGTGCATCGAACCGGCGCGGGCCGCGAGCAGCGGTGAGGCATAGATGTGGCTGATGCCGAGGCGGGCAAAGTACGGCACCAGCGGCACCGCCTGTTCCAGAGTGAAGCCCTTGTGAAATTGCAGGCGCAGGGTGGCGCGCAGGGGTTGGATGAGTGTCTGGTTCATTGGTCACGCTCGGCAGCTTGCAGGCGGGCGCAGGCCAGCAGTTCCAGACGGCGCGCGGCATCGGCGCCATCAAGCAAGGCTTCGCTGTTGCCGGGGAGGCGTCGCGACCAGTTCGGGTGGCTGTCGATGGTGCCCGGCAGGTTGGCCTGCTCGTCGATGCCCAGCGCATCTTCCAGCGGCAGCAACACCAGCGGTGCGCGGGTATGACCGAGGAAACGCACGCTGGCATCGACCACTTGATCGGCTTCGTGGGATTCCTCGCGGAAGTTTTGCGGGTCCTGACTCAAGGCCCCGCGCAGGCCTTCGCGCTCGCGCTGGCGATGGCGGCGCCATTCGATTTCACCGTTGGCGTCGACAAATTCCAGACGCGCATTCCAGTCGATATCGCGGCCATGCCACCAACCGTTGAGCGTCGGCAGATCGTGGGTGCTGGTGGTCGCCAGCGCGTTGTCCGGCCAGTCGAGGATCGGTTTGAAATACGTGTTGTCCTGTTCGAACAGCAGCACGCGCATGCCAAGAATCGCCCGCGCACTGAGTTTTTCCCGCAGACCGTCGGGCACGGTGCCGAGGTCTTCGCCGAGGACGATCGCCTGATGTCGATGGGACTCAAGGGTCAGCAGGCGCAGCAGATCGTCAAACGGGTAATACAGATAAGCGCCATCGGCCGGCGCCGCGCCGTTGGGGATCACCCACAGGCGTTGCAGGCCCATGACATGGTCGATGCGCAGCCCGCCAGCGTGGGCGAAGTTGGCGCGCAGCATGTCGATGAACGCACGAAAGCCGTTGCGGATCAGACCTTCGGGGGAAAACGCGGAAATCCCCCAACCCTGACCGGAGCGATTGAGAATGTCTGGCGGCGCACCAACGGTGAGCGAGGCGAGCAGTTCGTCCTGAAAGCTCCAGGCCTGGCTGCCGGCGCCGTCGGCACCGACCGCAAGGTCAGCGATCAGGCCGATGCCCATGCCGGCGCTGCGCGCAGCCGTTTGCGCGCGCTCCAGGCAGCGGTGGATCAACCACTGGCAAAAGGCGAAGTAACTGATGCGTTCGGCGTATTCCTCGGCAAAGGCTTCGAGGGCGGCGCCGCGCGGTTCATGCCAGTGTGCCGGCCATTCGCGCCAGTCGAGGCTTTCGCCACGGGCGGCGCGCATTTCCTGAATGGCTTCGAAGCGGCAGTGGTTTTCCAGGGCTTCGCCACCGGCATGGCGGAAACTGGCGAAGTCCGGATGCAACGGGTGCTCGCCCGCGACGAAACCGTCGTACAAGGCTTGCAGCAATTTCTGTTTGGCGTCGGCGGCCGCGGGCCAGTCGATCAGCTTCAAGTCTTCCAGTTGCCGGAATTGCTCGGCCAGACCGCTGGCGTCGATCGCATCACGCAGGGCGCGTTCGCCAAGGATGGCGCCCGGTGCGGCATACAAGGCGTTGAGAAACAGGCGGCTGGACGGCGAATACGGGCTGTAGCGCCCGGTGTCGGCGCTGAACATCGCATGCAACGGACTGATTGCCAGCGCATCGGCGCCACGCTCGCCAGCCACCCGCACCAGTTCTTCCAGCGCCTGAGTGTCACCAAAACCGCCATCGCCGGGGCGGCGCAGACTGTACAGTTGCGCGCTTAATCCCCAGACGCGAGGGATCGGGTTGTCTACCGCATCGCCGACGCTGAAGCAGCGTTCGGGGGCCACGGCGAGGGTGAAATACTGATCGGCGATGTGCACCCGTTGATAGCCGACCGGGATCAACCCAGGCAGTCTGGCTTCGGCATCGAGCTTGAGGTTAAGCCGTGAGCCGTCTTCGAGGTGGATTTCGCAAGGGGTTTCAGGCTCGAAATAGCGGGCCAGATCAACGCTGATTCCGACATCTGCGGTCAACAGCGGCGGCAGGTGGCGATCCTGTTGCACCTGTTGCAGTTGCAGCAGGCTGGCGTCGATTTCCTGCGCGGTATTGGCTGGATGACCCAGGCCGGTGAGAACATTGCGCAGCACCGCCGGGGCGACTTTCTGCGGGCGGCCGTTGGCGTCGATCCAGTCGACGGCGAGGCCGGCGCGGCTTGCGAGTATTTCCAGTTGCGCATCGCTCATAGGCGCTCTCCATCCAGAGGTTGCAAGGGGGTTACGGCCGTGAGGCTGACAAGCGCGCAATACGCGGGCAGTACGCCCGGTTCCGACAGGGCAACGGCGGGCGGCTGTTGAAACAGCCACACGGCGTCGGTCTGTGCAGGGTTGACCACTGGCGTATCGCTGAGGTTCAGGTCAATTCGCAGCTCACTGCCATCGCCCAGGCGCCAGCGTGCACTGACCGCACCGAAGCCGAGCATGTGCGCCCCAAGCGCCTGGGTGCCGGACAGATTGGGAATGATGTAGCGGTGGCGCAATTGCAGCAGTTGCCGGTACAGCGCGAGGGTTTCCTGCTGTTTTGCGCTGCCGCTGCCGACCAGGCGAGGCTGCGAGGCGTGGAAGGTCTGCTCGGCATTCGGATCGGGAATTTTTTCGCGTTTGTGCGGATCGGCGAAGGCGCTGAACCCGGCGAATTCATTGCGCCGACCTTCGCGCACCAGATCCGCCAGTTCACCGTGATGGCTGGTGAAAAACAGGAACGGCTGCTCGGCCGCGTACTCATCGCCCATGAACATCAGCGGAATCATCGGTGACAGCAGCAACAGCACGGTGGCGGCCTGCACGGCGCGTGGATCGGCCAGTTGATGCAGACGTTCGCCGAAGGCGCGGTTGCCGATCTGGTCGTGGTTCTGCAGGAACAGGATGAAAGCGGTGGAGGGCAGGTGTTCGCTGGGCTCGCCGCGCGGTTCGCCGTGGCGGGTGATGTGGCCCTGAAACACGAAGCCCTGGCTTAGGCAGCGCACCAGTTGTTCGGTGGGTTGCAGCGCATAGTCAGCGTAGTAGGCGTCGGTTTCGCCGGTCAGCAGCACGTGCAGGGCGTTGTGGCCGTCGTCGTTCCACTGCGCGTCGTAATCCTCTTCAAGCAGGCTCGACTGGTTGAGCTCGTTTTCGACGGTCAGCCAGACGTGGCGGCTTGGATCGATCTGCTGACGAATACGCTGCGCCAGTTCGGGCAGGAAGTCCGGGCTTTCGATGGCGTGCACCGCGTCCAGGCGCAGTCCGTCGAAGCGGTATTCGAGCACCCACATCAGCGCGTTTTCAATGAAGAAGTCCCGCACTTCACGGCGGCGGAAATCGATCGCCGCGCCCCAGGGCGTGTGCTTGTCTTCGCGGAAAAAACCTTTGGCGTAGCGTCCGAGGTAATTGCCGTCGGGGCCGAAGTGGTTGTAGACCACGTCGAGAATCACCGCCAGCCCATGGCCGTGGGCGCTGTCGATCAGGTGTTTGAGTTGTTCCGGGGTGCCATAGGAGGCTTGCGGGGCGAAAGGCAGCACGCCGTCATAACCCCAGTTGCGCGTGCCGGGAAACTGCGCCAAAGGCATCAGTTCGATGGCGGTAATGCCCAGCTCGACCAAGCGCGCCAGATGCTGCTCCACTTCGGCAAAGCCGCCGAGCGCGCCGACATGCAGCTCGTAGATCACCGCTTCGCTCCACGGCCGGCCGTGCCAGGTGGTGTGGCGCCACTGATAGGCCAGCGGATCGACCACCACGCTGTGGCCGTCAAGGTCGCCGTCCTGGGCGCGGGAGGCCGGGTCGGGCACCTCCAGTTCACCATCGATGTTGAAGCGGTAGCGGGTGCCCGCCGGGCACCGGGTCTTGATCACGAACCAGCCATCGGCCTGCGGTAACATCGGCAAGGACTGGCCGTCTTCAAGTTCGACACTGACGTAAAACGCATCCGGTGCCCACAGCGCAAACTGAGTGTGTTCGGCGTCCTGCATGATCGCGCCGTGGGGCCAGTTTTCTTGGGTCCGTAACGGCATTGTGAAAAGCTCCCTGAGTTATTTGTGGCCGGCTTTACCCAGCGCCTTGGCGACCAGTTGTTCGTAGAGTTCGGCGTAGGGTTCGACCGCTTTGCACCAGTTGAACGGCGCGGCCATCGCTCGGCAGCGCATGGCGTTGAGCAGGTCGGGGAAGGCGAATACCTTGAACGCGCGGCTCAGGGCTTCGCGGTAGCTCTCGACAGTGGACTCGTCAAAGAGGAAACCGGTGACACCGTTCTCGATGGTGTCGGCCAGGCCGCCGGTATTGCGCGCCACGGGCAAAGAGCCGAAGCGCTGGGCGTACATCTGGCTCAGGCCGCAGGGTTCATAACGCGACGGCATCAGCAGGAAATCGCTGCCGGCGAACATGCGCCGGGCGTCGGTTTCATTGAAGCCGATGCGCACGCCGATCTGCCCGGGGAAGCGCAGCGCCAGTTCACGCATGGCCTGTTCTTCTTCCGGCTCGCCACGGCCGATGATTGCGATCTGGCCGCCGTTCTGCACGATGTATTCGGAGACGGCTTCAGTCAGGTCCAGACCTTTCTGATAAACCAGACGCGAGACCACGGCAAACAGCGGGCCGCTGGAATCGTTCAAGCCAAACAGTTCACGCACATGGGCAGCGTTGACCGCTTTGCCTTCCCAGTCGCCGATGGCGAACGGCGCGAACAGGTGTGGATCAGTGGCCGCGTCCCAGCTCTCGTCGATGCCGTTGGGGATGCCGCTGAGCAAGCCTTGCTGGGTTTTGGCGGCGAGAAAACCGTCGAGACCGCAGCCGAAATCCGGGGTGGTGATTTCCTGCGCGTAGGTGGCGCTGACCGTGGTGATGTGGCTCGAATAGGCCATGCCGGCCTTTAGGAACGACATCTTGCCGTAGAACTCCATGCCTTCCTGTTGCAGGGCGTGGGTCGGAATGCCGAGCTCCGGGCACGAGCCGAGGCTGGTCACACCTTGATAGGCGAGGTTGTGAATGGTGAACAGGGTTGGCGTGCGCTGCCCGCGCCAGTGCATATAGGCAGGGGCCAGACCGGCGGGCCAGTCATGGGCGTGCACCAGATCCGGGCACCAGTGAATTTGTGCGAGGTTGGCGGCGATGTCGGCAGCGGCCAGGCCCAGGCGGGCGAAACGAATATGGTTGTCCGGCCAGTCGCGACCGTTGTTGGCACCGTACGGCGAGCCTTCACGCTCATACAGCTCGGGGCAGATCAGCACGTAGATCACCAGCCCGTCCGGCATGTCCATGCGCCCGATCTTGCACGGAGGCAACGCGGCATGCCCGCCGAGTTCGCCGATGATGTGGATCGGGTTCTCGCTGTGCATCACCTGCGGGTAACCGGGGATCAACACGCGCACATCGTGCAGGTGCGCCATGGCGCGGGGCAGGGCGGCGGAGACGTCGCCCAGACCGCCGGTCTTCACCAGGTCGGCGATTTCCGACGTGACGAACAACACTTTCTTTTTGTTGGGATTCTGGCTGGCGACCGGCGTCAGCGTTTTAGTGCCCGGGACGTTGATCGACCGGCTGCCGGGAAGACTCACCGTGCTCGATTCACCAACCGCCTGCTGAGCACGCTCTCCCTGAATATCCAATGCCGCACTGATCATATGAATCTCCCGTGTCGTTGATCTGATTCTTGTATCGAACAAGCTGTGGCCAAATCCTGTGGCCGGGCGCAAACGCGCCACGCATCGGTGAGCAAACGCTACCCAACACGTGCAAGCAGAATGGGTGAAGGGGCCGTTGCAAGGATTGCACCAGTCGCGTTGACCCTGCCTTTCAGATGACCCGCCGCCATCTGCAAAAGTTTCGACAATTTTTCGGGTTTGTGACTGGCCGGTTTTAATCCGCGAAAGTCAGTCTAGGCCAGATCCTAGAGCGGGCGAGAGCAAACGGGTAAATTGTTCGACAATCGGTTTGCAGGCAACGAAATCCGTGGTGTTCAAGCAGGAACGCACCGACGAAGGGCAGGTTTTTTTGAGGGAGAGGGCTAAAACGGTGACTGGTTGGTCACGATTTTGTGCTAGTGCAAAGGGAGGGCGCACTGTTGTGGTGCGGGCAGTTTGTTGATGTGTTGTCTATTCAGGCCCCTTCGCGAGCAAGCTCGCTCCCACAGTTGATTCGGGTACGACACATTTCCAATGTGGGAGCGGGCTTGCTCGCGAAGGCGTCAGTCAATTCACCGCAGTCGAATAGTTGTGATCAATTCAACAGGCGCAGCGGGCTCCCGGCGGCCCAGCCTTGAATATCCTCGATCATCTGCGCAAAGAACTGCGCATAGTTCTGCCGGCTGACATACCCCACATGTGGCGTGGCCAGCACATTGTCCAATGTGCGAAACGGGTGCAGTTCAGGCAGCGGCTCCTGATCGAACACATCCAGCGCCGCGCCGGCGATCTTCTGTTTCTGCAACGCCTTGATCAGCGCCGCTTCATCGACGATCGGCCCGCGGGCGGTGTTGACCAGCAGCGCGGTGGGTTTCATCCAGTCCAGCGCCTGCGCGTCCACCAGCCCGCGGCTGCGCTCGCTGAGTACCAGGTGCACCGATAGCACGTCGGCCTGTTCGAACAATTCCTGCTTGCTGACCCAGGTCACGCCGGCCTGCTGTGCGCGTTCGGCGGTGAGGTTTTCGCTCCAGGCAATCACGCGCATGCCGAACACCTGACCGAATTGCGCGACCTTCTGGCCGATGCTGCCCAGACCGAGAACGCCCAGGGTCTTGCCGTGCAAATCACCGCCCAGCCCTTGCTGCCAGCCACCGGCGCGCAAGGAGTTGGCTTCGTTCAGCAGATTGCGCGTAGCGGCCATGATCAGCGCCCAGGTCAGCTCTGGCGCCGCATGTTTGTAGCTGTCGGTGCCGCAGACCTTGATCCCGAGACCTGCTGCCGCTTGCATGTCCAGCGCCGCGTTACGCATGCCACCGGTGACCAACAGCTTGAGGTTCGGTAGACGCTGCAGCAGCTCCTGATCGAAACGCGTGCGCTCGCGCATCACGCAGATCACCTGGTACTGGCTCAATCGTTCTGCCAGCGTGACATTGTCCGCCGGGTAGTCATGCACAAACGTCACGTCGCCGATGCTGTCGAGCACCGACCAGTCGACCACGTCCCGTGCCACGTCCTGCCAGTCATCGATCACTGCAATCTGCACCGCCATCAGCCTTACCTCATCAACGAACGGGATTGGTGTTGTTCAGCCAGCCGAGCAGGGCCTGGTGAAATTTCGCCGGTTCTTCCATCTGCGGCGCATGGCCCATGCCGGGAAATTCCACCAGCGTCGACTGTGGAATCAGCTTGGCGACCTGCTTGCCGAGGACATCATAGTGGCCGATTTTCGCCTTGACCTCGGGGGATGCGAGATCCTTGCCGATGGCCGTGGTGTCGGCCGTGCCGATCAACAGCAGGGTCGGCATCTTCAGGTCCTTGAACTCGTAGTACACCGGTTGGGTGAAGATCATGTCGTAGATCAGTGCCGAGTTCCACGCCACCTGGGTTTTGCCCGGGCCGTTGCTCAGGCCGGCGAGCATGTCGACCCAGCGGTCGAATTCGGGTTTCCAGCGGCCGTCATAATAGGTGCTGCGCTCGTAGTCGCGAATGCCTTGGGCGGTGACTTTCAGTTCGCGCTGATACCACTGATCAACGGTGCGGTACGGCACGCCGAGGGCTTTCCAGTCTTCCAGGCCGATCGGGTTGACCAGCGCCAGTTGTTCGACCTGATCCGGGAACAGCAGCGCGTAGCGAGTGGCGAGCATGCCGCCGGTGGAATGGCCGAGCAGGGTGGCTTTCTGGATGCCCAAGGCCTTGAGCAACTGTTGGGTGTTGGTCGCCAGTTGCTGGAAGCTGTACTGGTAGTGATCGGGTTTGCTGGAGGTGCAGAAGCCGATCTGATCAGGCGCGACGACCCGGTAACCGGCCTCGCTCAAGGCCTTGATCGAACTGTCCCAGGTGGCGGCGCAAAAATTCTTGCCGTGCATCAGCACCACGGTGCGCCCGTTGGCCTTGCCGTGGGCGGCGACGTCCATGTAACCCATTTGCAGGGATTTACCCTGAGACTGAAAGGCAAAGTGTTTGAGCGTGTAGGGGTATTGGAAACCTTGCAGCTCCGGGCCATAGGTCTGGCCATCGGCGGGTGCAGTTTCAGTGGGCGCTGCAGCGTGGGCAAACAGCGGCAGCGCAGCGCTGAGGAACAGGCCGGGCAGCCAGCGGGATAGCGTGACGGACATAAGGGCAAACTCCATGGAAATCGGCCGATGCTGGAACGCCCGGATTAGGGCGATGTTAACCACAGGCAACATCGTGACCGGAATGTTCAACCGAGCCAGCCGAGGGTGATCATCGCCACCACGGCGTAACGCGCGCCTTTGGCCAAGGTGACGATCAGCAGAAAGCGCCCGAGCGGCTCGCGCATGACGCCGGCGATCAGGGTCAGTGGATCGCCGATCACCGGCAGCCAACTCAGTAGCAGCGACCAGTGACCATAGCGCTCGTAGTGTTTGCGCGCAGTGGCCATGTGGTTCGGGCTGACGGGGAACCAGCGTCGATCCTGAAAGCGTTCGAGGCCGCGCCCCAGCCACCAGTTGACCAGCGAACCGAGGACGTTGCCCAACGTCGCCACCCCCAGCAGGCCCCAGAGCCAGTAACGGTCGCTGGCGATCAGCCCGACCAGCAGCGCTTCGGATTGCAGCGGCAACAGCGTCGCAGCGCCGAACGCCGCCGCGAACAGCCCGACGTAACCGGCAGCCATCAGTGGGCCGGGTAGTCCGCCACCACCACATCCGTGCCGTCCTTTTTCAGGCCGATCACTTGATAGGCATCGCTCATGCCGTCCATTTCCATGCCCGGTGACCCCATGGGCATGCCCGGCGCGGCGATACCCAGCAGATCGTCACGCTTGCTCAGGGCCAGCACTTGTTCCGCCGGCACATGGCCTTCAACGAACTTGCCGTTGATCAGCGCGGTATGGCACGAGCCCAGGCGCGGTGGCACGCCGTGTTGCTGCTTGAAGCTGCTCATGTCGCTTTCGACATGGTCTTCGACTTTGAAGCCGTTGGCTTCGAGGTGACTGATCCATTTCTTGCAGCAGCCGCAATTGGCGTCGCGGTGCACTTCGATCGGGATCAGCTCGGCGGCCTGGGCCAGGGAGGACAGGAGCAGGGCGCTGAGGGCGGCCAGTCGCAGGGAGGTTCGCATGGTGGGCTCTCGACAAGGATGACGGTCAAAAAGGAAAGTATTTTGACCGGATTATCCTGCCGGGCATCAACGGAGTGTTTCAAGTTGATACAAGGCAGGCTGGCAGGATGATCATGGATCAAACCTGACAGCCTGCTGAGCGGGAGATTACAAATCCGTCAGGCGGAATGGAGATGCGCTCTGTGGCGAGGGAGCTTGCTCCCGCTCGGCTGCGTAGCAGTCGCCAATCGGTCAATTTCGGCTTCCTGTTTATTGCGCTGCCAGAGTTGGGGCCGCTTCGCGACCCAGCGGGAGCAAGCTCCCTCGCCACAATAGACTGGTAGGGTAATCACCGAACCTTGAACCGCCCCATGATCGCGCTCACCCGGTTGTTGGCTTCCAGCAACTGGCGGGTGTTGAGTTCGCTGGCCTGGCCGCTGTGCACCAGTTCTTCGACCATGTGGCGGATCTGCACCATGCTGCGGTTGATCTCTTCGGTGACCGCACTCTGCTGTTCGGCAGCGGTAGCGATCTGGGTGCTGAGGCTGTTGATGTGGCTGACCGAGCCGGCCATTTCATCCAGACCGGAGTTGACCCGCGCCGTGGCGTCGGCGGCGGACTGGCAGCTGGCCTGAGTGTTTTCCATGGCGCTGACCGACGAGCTCACGCCTTGGGTCAGGCGGGTCAACATCTCGTTGATTTCCGAGGTGCTGGCCTGGGTGCGAGCGGCGAGGGCGCGGACTTCGTCGGCGACCACGGCAAAGCCGCGACCCTGTTCACCGGCCCGGGCGGCTTCGATGGCGGCGTTGAGCGCCAGCAGGTTGGTCTGCCCGGCGATTGCGCCGATCACCCCGAGAATCTCGGTGATGCGCTGCGCGTCCTGCTGCATGCTCTCGACTTTCTGGGTGGCGCTGGCCACTTCGTCGATCAAGGCCACCACGCTGTTGGTGGCTTCACCAACCACCACCCGTGAGCGATCGGCGTTTTCGTTGGCGCGCTGGGTGAACGCAGCGGTTTCTGCGGCGTTCTGCGCGACGCTTTCGGCCGTCGAGCTCATTTCGGTGATGGCGGTAACGGTCTGATCGGTTTCCGAAGCATGGCGCAGCAGAATCTGGCTGGTGTTGGCCGACGTACGCTGCAGGTCATCGAGGCTCGAGGCCATGGCGCCGGTGGCCTGCGTCACTTCACCGATCATGTTCTGCAGGTAGGCAATGAAGGTGTTGACCGAGTGGCCGATGGCGCCCAGTTCGTCTTCGGCACGGATGGTGATGCGCCGGGTCAGGTCGGCATCGCCGCTGGACAGCAAGTCGATGTTGGCTTTCAGCGCTTTCATCCGCGACACCAGTTGGCGGATCGCATACACCTGCAACAGCACCAGCAGGATCACCAGTGGAATCTGCAGCAGGCTCAGGCTGCTGAGCACGTCGTCACGCTGGGCGGTGAGCATTTTCGTTGGCAGGGCGGTGGCCAGGAACCACGGCGTGCCTTCGATCGGGCGCATGAAGAAAGTGCTGGCTTCGCCGTTGTTGTCGAACTCGACGCGTTGCGCCTGATCGCGGTTCTGCAGGCCGGCCTTGACCTGACTGGCGAAGGTCGAACCGGCGGCCAGTTCGCTGATGTTCTTCAGCACGATCGGGCCGCTGATGCGCGAGCTGTTGCTGATGATCTTGCCGTCGGCCTCGACGATCAGCATTTCGGCGTTGAGGTCTTTTTCCTTGCGCGCCACCAGATCGTTGAAGAAGCCCAGCGTCACGTCGATGGTCGACACGCCCCACGCTGCACCGTTTTTCTGGATCGCCATGGCGCAGTTGGTGCGCGGCTCGGCACTCGCGTCATCTTTATAGGCAGCGGCCCAGGCGCACTGGCCGCGCGGGGTCTGCATGCCGCCCTTGTACCAGCTCTGGTCGTAATAGTTGGGCGCCGCGTCGCTGTTCCAGAAGGTATTCACCGCCAGTTTGCCCGAGGCGTCGCGGTGCCAGAAGGTGCTGAACTTGTTGCGCCCGGCCTCACGCTGACCCGGCAGTGGCCAGATCCCGCCACCGAAGACTTTCAGTTCGCCGTACTGATCCACCAGGCCCGGCAACACTGTGTCGATGGCCGCGCTGTCGAGCAGGGGAATGGTCTGGGTGATGCTGCGCTGTTGCGCCTGGACTTTGTTCAGTTCGCCCTGAATCTGTTCGGCGACTTCGGCAATCCGGTTGAGCACCACCTGTTCTTCGGTATGCCGCAGCTTGGGGGCAACCAATTGGCTGATACCGACCACGGTCAGCACCGACAGCAGCAGGATGAACAGAACCAGAAATAACGTGTAGCGAGCCTGAATGGTGCGGAATGCGGGCATGGATACCGGTCCTTGAGCTGCGATTCTTATTGTGGGGTCGAGGGAAAAACGGCGGGGTCACACCAGCGTATCGTCGGCGAACGGGGAAGCTTTAAGTACTTTGGTGCAAGAAAGTGTCGGGCTGACGGAAGGGGCGTGTCGACTCCGATACAAATGGATCGACCCTCTTGTCAGCCAGCGCAAAAAAAGCTTCGCGAGCAATCGTCAAACTGCCATGAAACCGCGACACCGTGAGCTTCTGGCAATTTGTATCGAGAATGTACAAAAATTGTAAGCGGCTGCACTAAAAGGGTTGGTGCCACCAGTTCGCCGGTAGATACTTCCCGGCATTCAAGTAGTCCAGCAAGGACATTTCATGGTTATTTCACAGGGAGTCTTCTCATGACGATCGGCATTGTCGGCGGCTGGGAGAGCAAGGCAGGGGTGCTGGTTCGCAATACAGGCGCGAAGAAGGAGGTCAAGCAAAGCCTCAAGGTGCAGCAGATGCTCGCCAAGGTCGGCACCAATCCTAACGCGCTGAACACAGCCGAAATGGACAAGCAGGGCCTGCGCAAGAACATCAAGGGGTTCGATCCGGCGAATGTCTCGGTCAAGCAACTGAGCAATCTGAGTGTTTTTCTGCGTGAACGCGGGCTGATTTCCGACATCACCTCCTTTACATTGCTCAATGCCGGCGACAAGTTCGACCGTTTCGGCGTGACCAAAGACCCTGATGCAAAATTCAATGCGCTGGAGTATTTCGCCACCCAGCTCGACGCCATTCAGAACAATGGCCTCAATGGCAATGCCTACGGCAAGAACCTGATCCCCGAATACAAAAAGGCGATCTACGTGCTGCAGAACCTGAAAACCTACGGTGAAGGCAACGCGGCGAAACCTGTCGATCAAGGCGTCAAGTCCAAGGCCTGAGCCGGTCACCCACGGCCCACCCATTGATTGGGTGGGCCGTTTTCGTTTTTAGTCCTGATACCTTTCGCCGGCCTGCTGCGCCTGATCCTGCAGGTGCTGCATGTGTGGACAGTGCAGACTCAGCGTGGAGGCCTGGTAGCCACGATGAAACAGGGCCAGCCAGCCGTCGCTGTGGTCATCGGGGACAATCCCGGTGAAAGCGAAACCGGCATCGGCCAGTTTGCGCAGCGCGCTGGAAAACCCTTGGGCGAGTCTGAGTCTGATCGAAATCAGCCAGTGCGCCGGCAGTTGTCCCAATTGCTCGAGCAGGTTGTCATCGAGGGCCTTGAGCAGCAGGTCGTAGCGCCCGGATACGTGATCGAAGCGGATCTTCGGGCCTTTCCATGGCACGGTATGGTCGGTGGTACCAAACACCGCCTCCAGACGCGACATCAGCTCGCGGCAATCCTGCGGCCAGGCGAGTGCCGGCAGCGGGCGCCGATGACCGTCGATGCTGCAGTGACCCACAACAATCGTCTCCCGCCCGGTTCCACCGAACGGCGAAGGCGCGTAATCGGGCAACAGACCACAGCTGTGAAACCCCAGGCCGGCGGCCATGCGCTGCGTATACGGGTGATGCGTGACCTGTTTGATCGTCACGCCTCGGCAATCCAGCGCCTGGGCATGAATCAGCAACTGCTGGCCCAACTGGGTGGCGATGTTTTGCCCGCGGGTGTCCGGGTGCACCACGGTCAGTGCCAGCTCCGCCAGTGCGGTTCGGCCAGATTGGCGAAACAACGTGGCATGCCCGCAGATATGCTCGTTTACCACCGCCACCAGCGAGTGCCAGCGACCGACACTGTGGTTCTGGCTGATCATCCAGGGCAGATACACGTGGGGTTGAGGATAATGAACACCGTAGATTTCTTCGAACAGGCGGCTGACTGCCGGCGCATCGGCGACGCGATAGCGGCGGATGGTTGTCGTGTCCATCACGCTTGCCCCTGTTGCGGATGGTCATAAACCCGTCGATCCACGACCCGCTGATGTTTGCCGGAGCGTGGATGACAGGTCAGTTCATCGTTCGCACAGGCGATCACGTTCAGCTCCAGCAATTGATCGAACTGCAGCTTCTCGATCAACGGGTATTGGTCGATCAGCGCACGGCGCAGGGTTGAGCTTGCCTGGCTGATGTCAGCCGTTCGCGTGCAGGGTACCCACTTGAGGCTCAGCAGATCCTGGCTGGCTCGCTGATCGATGAGCAGTTGCCAGTCATCGCTGGCGGCGATCTTGCGCACCAGCTCGCCGATGTCACCGGTATCCAGACTCAACACGCTCACCCGCACGCGCTGGCTGTTCATGCTGCGGCCCATCAGGGCGAACTTGCGCATCGGCGTCCCTGCCGGTTCACGCCAGCAGGCGAGGTCGCCGACCGGATAGCGGATCACCGGCATCAGGCGCCGGGTGAGATTGGTCAGAACCAGCCTGCCATTACGATTGCACTCTTCGATGACGGCACCGCTCACCTCATCGATGATCTCCAGCACGCTGTGCCGCTCCAGCATCCGGTGTTCGCCCAGGGCGCAATCGCGGGTGCTGACGCCGATCAGTCCGGCATCGACACTGGCGTAGCCGATAGAGGCAATGCGTGCGTTCGGGAACACCCGCTGGAGCGTTTGCAACTGGGCGGCGAACAGGCTTTCGCCGCCGTAGAGCAGGGTTTCGACGCCCTCCAGGATCCGTGACTGGCGCTCAAGCCAGGCGGCGAATTTGAGCATTTGCGCCGGCAGACCGGCCAGCACATTGATCCGGTACGCAACGATCGACTCGGCCAGTACGGCGCTGTCGACGGCCCCGGTGAAGGGAAATTCGCTGACGGGAGTCTGGACATGTGCCAGCGCGTCGTGAAGAAAAATGAAGCTGGCATACAGGTCGCCGACGAAGAACAGATTGGCGACCCGGTCGCCGGGGTTCAGTTGCGCCGTGAGTTGGCTGCCGAAATCGCGCACCAGGGTTTGCCATTCTGCGCGGGCAAACAGCGAGAGTTTTCCTGAGCCGGTGGTGCCCCCGGTCTTGAAGACCATCGCGTCTTCCAGCGGGCCTGACAACACTGGCCATTGGTGCGGATGCTGACTGTCACGCCAGTATTGTTCAGGGTCGATCAGGGGCAGTTCAGTCAAAGCGCTGATGGGGGCCGCGACATCTTTGAAGTGTTCGCGGCAATAGGCCGAATGTTGGCGGGTGTAACCGAGCAAATTGTTCAATTCAACGATCGTGTTCATGATTTTTTCTTGTATGAAGTGGCGATGGGCCGCGTGCAGATAGCTGCTGTCAGCGGCGCGTATCAATCAGTAGGGGAGTCTTGCCGCTGTGCCGGTTTCGGGCGAACTGCTCGACGGCACACTGCTCGACGTCCAGCGTGAGCAAACCGGTCTGCACCAGCGTGATCAGCGTCGAATAATTTTGCAGTCGGCGGTGGGCCTCGGCCGGCTCCAGAGGGCAGTGCAGGCGCATGCGTTCCAGGCCGTCAGGGCCGTGGTCGAGGACCAGTTGAAACGGCATCTGAAGGTGCTGCTCCAGGATCGCCAGCGAAATAAAATCGGTGCCGATGCGCAGCAGGTTGCCGTGGCGTTGCAGCAGTTCGAAGCGCGGCGACGTCAGACCGCAGGCACACGGGCCGGGTAACCAGCGTCCGCTGTCGCCAATGTCATAGCGCTGCACGGACTGACCCTGACGCTCGCGGGAGGTCACCAGCAGACGACCGGATTCGCCGTCACCGACCGGCACGTCATGCTCGAAATCGACAATTTCCAGGTGCTGGATGTCGCTCATCAGATGGAAAACGCCATCTGCCGTGGCCCGGCAGGCATGGCCCAGGGGGCCGGCATCAACGCTGCCGTAAATCGCCGAGCGGATCAGGCTGACGCCGCAACTTTGCAAGAGCTCGCGGGTTTGCTCACTCAGGTGTTCGCCACCGAGAAAGACCTTGGCGACGCCACCATAGCGCCGGAGTATTTGTTGTTCGTTGATAAACAACCGGTGCAGGGTGCCGGGCATGCCGATCAGCACGGTGATCCGTTGAGCCTCGATCATCTGCGCGATCTCGTGGTAATCGTCGTCCGCCGGTGCGCCCATCGGCCAGTGTCGGGCCTGCAGTTGTTCCAGCACTTTGGCAAAACTGGAAAAGCCGCCGTACAGCCCGCCGCTGAAAAACAGGTTCATGACCCTGTCCTGGGCCGGGTCCAGACCGGCCGCCAGCAAGCCATCGGCGGCCGCCTGCATCTGGCGCTGGAAGTCGTGGTAACTGAAGCCGGAAAGCACGGGTGCGCCACTGCTGCCGCCGGAGCGAAAGAACAGCTGCGCCGCTGAATCCGGCGGCTGGCGGACGAATTGTCCCTTGTCCATGATCGCCAGTCCGGTCAGTGGTGGTGGGGCAGGCAGCTGATCAAGCGTGGAGTGGCTGGTCAGCACGTTCGCCGGCAGACTGACCGACACGCGTCGACTCAGGCGCTGCAGCGCATAAACACCGTCGTGGGGTTCGCCGGCGTAGCCATCGTGAATAGTCTCGATCGGGGTAATGCGCGTCACACCGGCGGCAATCAGCGTTTGCGCCAGTTCAGCGATCTGCGCCTCGGGGCACAGCAAGGCGCAGCTCTGCAGCACGTTGCGCCAGGGCAGCAACGTGGCGCTGAGCCGCTCGCGGGGCAGGGGTTTGAGCAACAGGCTGCGAAACAGCGCAGAAGGTTCGAGCTGGCGATCATGGCTCCAGATCACCCGCCAGCCCGACGCACTCCAGACCCGGCCGGTCTGCCCGGCAAAACTCTGGGCCAGCCGGGCCATTGCCGTGCAGGTGGTGATTTGCGAAGCCTCTTCAAGCGTCGGTGCAAGGGCCGGCCATTCACCGGCACGGCGCTCGAACGCGGCGGCCAGTTGTGCCCCGATATCGTTCAGTACGCGCGCGTCGTCGCTGTCCACCAACAACCATTGCGGGCTGGAGCAGGCTTGCTGATCGAGGCGGCAGACTTCATCGACAATCGCATCGAGGACGGCGGGCGATGCGGCGTCCGGGGTCAGGTAGGCGAAGCTGATGCGGTGCCCCCAGTCGATCCAGCGACAGCCTGGCGGGATCTGCTGGCGGATGGCTTGCAGCGCGGTTTCGCCACCCCACGCCGCGACACCGTTGGCGTGCCTGCACAACTGGCCGATTTGTTCGGTGCGGGTCGGCAGCACCGCCACGTAACCATTGAGTTGTCCGCTCGGGTCGCATGCAACCAACGCCTGAAGCAGGCGCGCGGTGAAGCCAGCGTCACTGCTGCTGGGACGCAGCCAGTTGACGTTGCCGCTCAGCAGACTCTCGATCACCGCACAGAACGCCAGCAGCGGCGCGTTGGCCGGAGTGATATGCACCACCAGGCCCAGCGGACTCCAGCGCTCGAAGCGTGACTGTCGATAGTCGATACGGCGCAGCGATTCCGGGCGCAAGCCCAGTTCACGATCCAGCTTGGCTTGCAGGGCGGCAGGCTGGCAGAAATCGATCAGTGCTTCGCGCTGACCGGGAGCCAGTGGCAGTTCCGTTTTTTCTTGTTGCAGACGTTCGGCGAAGGCCTTGGCAGTGGCGAGCAGCGTGCTGGTTTGCAGTGGAAGCTGCAGCCTTCGTGGCAACTCCCGCTGAAGTTGGTGCAAGGCGCTGTCGAGGCTGCACTCGGTGTGCAACTGACCGTTGATCAGGTACATATCAGTGCCTCCCCAGCAGTTCGGACGCGGCCATGGCACAGCTCCTCGCGGCCGTGGTGCCGGCGCGGCCGTGCAACTGGAACCAGTCGCTGGCCAGACCGCAGGCACAACGGGTGCCCGGATGCAGCGTGGCCAGATCGCTCATGACCACGGCATGGGCCGGGCTTGAGGAAATGTAGGGCGAGACCAGACTCAGCAGGCCGCGCTGGCCATAGGGCAAGACCGAAAAATCCACCGGGCAGCGTACGTACACTTTCGCGTAGACCGGTACGTGAAAGTGATGGTGGGCGCATTCGACGTAAGGCACCGCGTGTTCGACGGCGCCGTAACCGTCGCGACAGTCTTGGGTCGCGATGCCCAGTTGTTGCTGGATCCGTGCATACAAGGCTTGTCTGGGGACTTCTTCGGCGGCGCGGGTTTTCCAGCCGCCGCCGAAAAATGCCAGCGATCCAGCTGGCAGTTGCAGGTCCGCCACGCCGGTGGCGCGCATGCGTTGCAGGGTTTCCCAGAGAAAGGCGGGAAAGCCGAAGATGCGCACCGGCAGACCTTCTTCGGCAAAGGCCTGCAAGGCGCTGATCACGCCGAACAGATCAAACTGGTGGCCGTCACCAGTGCGACGCAGGGCGTAAACCACCCGATGGGCGGGAGCAAAACTGCACAGGAACTGATCGGTGAAGGATGTGCCCAAGGTGTTTTTCTGCTCCGGCTCATAGCCGAGCAACAGGTAGTTGCACGGCGCATGCGGGGCAATCCAGCCATATTGGACGAAAATCCGTTCGACCATGTACTGCGCGGCGCCGAGGCTGCGCGCGTCATAGCGCATGCGGCTCTTCTGCCCGCTGGTGCCTGAAGAGGTCAGTTCCAGGGCGTCCTCGCCCGTGGGACTGAGCAGCATTTGCTGCTTGAAGAAACTGGCGAAAATCGGTGGCAATTGCGACCAGTCGTCGAGCTCGTCCAGGTCATCGACAGCGATTGCATGGGCGTTCAACCAGTGGCCATAACCGGGCGTATGGCGAGCGTGAAACCGGGTGATTTCGCTCATGGCCAGATTGAACAGCCCTTTGGGGACGGCCTCCTGGCAATAGGGCTGCGGCAATGCGCAAAGCGCATCGCTGTGGGGGAACAGAGTCATCGAATATCCTTATTGATGTGTGGTGGGCGCGGCGGGTGCCGCAGAAGGCGGTAGAGCAGGGGCAGGCACAGCAGGCCGCCGAGGCCGGCGAGCAGGGAAAAGGATTGCAGGTTCGAGCCACCGCCGATGATGGCGATGAGCGAGCCGCCGCTGCCCATCACGGCAATCGACAGCATGCCGATCATGGCCGAGACCAGCCCCTTGCCCGCATCGCTGGAGAACAGCGCGAGGCGGTACAGCGCGGCGTTGCTCATACCAAGCCCCAGTGCATACACGGCCAGTGCGCAAACGGCCAATGGCAGCGCAGCCGAACTCAGGGCAGCAGCGATCAGCCCCAGCAGTCCGAGGCAAAACGGCCACAGGGCCAGACCGATCACCTGGGCGAGCGTGTGCCCGACGAGCAATCGATCCAGTAATAAATTGCCGAGGATCACCGCCGCAAACACCGGGATCTGCCACAGGCCATATTCCAGCGCAGACAGCTCAAGGCGTTGCATGAGCAGCACCGGCGCCAATCCGATCCAGGCAATCAGCGGCAGGCTCATCAGGCCCAGTGTCAGACTGGCGCCGATGAATCGTCGGTTGCGCAGCAGCGCGAGGTAACTCAGGCCGATCTGCCTGAGCGAAAACGCCGCTGGAACCTGTCGCTGGCCGTCACGGCGCACAACGTCGATCGTTTCCGGCATCCAGGCAAACAGAGCGAGCCAGACAACCACACTCGTTGCCGCCAGCCCCAGAAACATCTGTCGCCAGCTCAGCCATTCCAGCAGCAGGCTGCCGAGTAAAGGGCCGAGCAGCGGCGACAGCAGCGCCACGTTGCCCAGTAATGCCATGAGGCGCACGGCATCGGCCTCGCAGAACACTTCCTGCAGGGTCGGGTAGCTGACGGCGACCACAAAGCCCAGGCCCATGCCCTGGATCAGGCGCAACGCATTAAAGGCTTCAATGCGCTGCGTTATGACTGCGGCGCTGCACGCCAGGCCGAACAGCGCACAACCGAGCAACAGCAAGCGACGCCGGCCGTAACGGTCGGAAAGGGGGCCGATCAGCCATTGCAGGCAAACGCCGCCAATCAGATACAGGTTGAAGGCGTTGGCTACATGCCGGGTATCGGCGTTGAACTCGCCGGTCACCGTCAACATGGCCGGCATGATCATGTCGCTGGCCATATAGGTGAGCAGTTCAAAAGCGGTAATGGCCAGGCAGAATCCGATAATCTGCACGGGCGCCATTACGATCAAGGTTCTCTGCATAAACATCCCTGTTTCAGTAAGCGAGAAAAGTTCGCAGAGACTAGAGGCAGAGTTGTCGCGGCAGCCAATGCTTTGCTGCGACATGAAATTTCAAATACTTACAGCGTATTTACTGACCCCCGAAGGCTGATCGAAAAGGCATTTGCGAGGCACAGGCGCGCCAACAAAAATGCCCGCTGGCGGGCGGGCATGGTTGGCATTGAAAAGGCTGGTGAGGTATCCCGACCGGTATTTCAGGCGCACCGGCGGGCGAACGATCCTGTTCTATCGATGGTAATAACCGGGGCCTTCCTGATAACGATGGTGGCCATCATGCCAACCGCCGTGGGGGAAAATGATGCAGCCGCTCAAGGTCAGTACGGCAAGGAGTGGAATCAGCCAGGTGATTCGACGGAACATTTCAAAGGTCCTCATGGTTACGCCGGCATGAAGCCAAAACTCTTCATCGGCTGTAACATGAGACCGCGTTCGGCCAGGCCCATCCCCGCAACACGGTATGTGCATGGCATGCAACCGGATACAAACCGGATACATTTGAAAGTTTCAGGAACCCGCAATGACCCAGAAGCAACGTTTGAAATACTCGATCCTGATCGCCCTGTCGGTGCTGGCGATCATGCTCGGCCTGTCCTGGCTGCAAAATGCCGGGATGATCAGTCAGAAGATGTTCCAGTACATCGCCATGGGTGTGGCGGTGGTCGTGGTGGTGATCAACGGGGTGATGCGCCGCAAGGTCAAGCCCTGACGGCGATCGCGGGACGCTTCAATCGTGATTGAGCACGGCAGCAGCCTGTGGATGCAGGCTGTAACTCTTGTCCGGGTTGAAGGTGACCACCCCTTCGGCGCATAAACGCTTCAACACTTCGCGCACGCTGAGAAAGGACAACGGAATATCCAGGTCCAGCAGTTGACTGTGCACGCCGCGCACGCCCAGGCGTCGATCACTTTGTGCGGCGACCAGCAGGGCGTCGATGACTTTCAGACGAATCAGACTGGTGCGCAGGCCGAAGCTTTTCAGCAACAGACGAATACGCTCATTGCCCTGACGCTCGGGGCTGGGGGCGAAGCTGCTCGCGCGGGAACTCATGGAAGCTCCTTGTGACGCCTGGCTACCATCCATTGGTAGTTGCGAGTTGTACATGGGGTTACTCCTTTTCAGAGCCCGATCAGGAAACGTTTTGACTGCTCTCAGTAAACAAGACGTTTCAGCACGACAAATCATGAAAGGAAATATGTAGAAATTTTGTCGGTTATTCGTTGTTTTCCCGTAATCAGTGAATTTCACCTTCCTCAATCGGGCTAAATTTTTTTTCTCGCATTCGTTTCCTGAACAGCCGTCTTGCGCCCAGGCGCATGAATCAATTTCAGAGTGGATCCGGCGCACGCGCCGATCCTTGTCTTGTCGTTCAGGAGCGAGTGTGATTATTTCCCGACAGTTAACCGGACTGGCCCTCGCCGGTGCGTTTCTCGGACTCAGTCTGTCCGCCCATGCGTTCAGTCCCGCTGCACAAGCCAGTGCCGATATCCGCCGCACCTCCTTTGGCGTGCCGCACATCCGCGCGGAAAATGAACGCGGACTGGGTTTCGGCATTGGTTACGCCTACGCGCAGGACAACCTGTGCCTGCTGGCCAACGAGATCGTCACGGTCAATGGCCAGCGCTCGCGTTATTTCGGGCCGGAGCAGTTCACCGTCGAACAACGCGAGAATCGCGTCAGCGACCTGTTCTTCACCTGGCTCAACACTTCCGCAGCGGTGAAAGCCTTCTGGGACGCGCAACCGGCGCAGGTGCACGATCTGGTGGAAGGTTATGCCGCGGGCTATAACCGTTATCTCGCCGAACGCCGCCAGCAGGGTCTCCCGCAACAGTGCCAGGGTGAGTGGGTGCGTGATATCAGCGCCGAAGATCTGGTCAAACTCACTCGGCGCCTGCTGGTCGAGGGCGGGGTCGGACAGTTCGCCGAAGCCCTGGCTGGCGCGACGCCGCCGCAGGCCACGGCGCAGCTCGGCAGCGATGCCCGGGCCTATCAGTTGGCGGACGCGCGCCTGCAGCGCTTCGCTCTGGATCGCGGCAGCAATGCCGTGGCGGTCGGCAGCGAACGCTCGTTCAACGGACGCGGCATGCTGCTGGCCAACCCGCATTTTCCATGGGTTGGCGGCATGCGCTTTTACCAGATGCACCTGACCATTCCGGGCAAACTCGACGTCATGGGTGCAGCCTTGCCGGGGTTGCCGATGATCAACATCGGTTTCAACCAGCATCTGGCCTGGACCCACACGGTGGATTCATCCAAACATTTCACCCTGTATCGTCTGCAACTCGACCCGAAAGACCCGACCCGCTACCTGCTCGACGGCAAGTCGCTGCCGTTGAACAAGCAGACGGTCACTGTGCAGGTCAAACAGGCGGACGGTCAGGTGGTGCCGGTCTCGCGCGATGTCTACAGCTCGCAGTTCGGCCCGATCGTGCAATGGCCGGGCAAACTCGACTGGGATCATCAGTACGCCTACAGCCTGCGCGACGCCAACCTGGACAATGATCGCGTGCTGACGCAGTGGTACGCGATGAACCAGGCGTCGAGCCTCAAGGCTCTGCAGGATTCGGTGCACAAGCTTCAGGGCATCCCCTGGGTCAACACCCTGGCCGTGGATGACAAGGGGCAGACGCTGTACATGAACCTGTCGGTGGTGCCGAACGTCAGCGCCGACAAACTGGCCAAGTGCAGCGACCCGCGCATCGGCTTGCAGATGATCGTGCTCGACGGTTCCAACAGCGCTTGCGCCTGGGATATCGATCCGCAAGCTGCGCAGAAGGGTATCTATGCCGCCAGCCAGCTGCCGCAACTGTTGCGCAAGGACTTCGTCCAGCATTCCAACGATTCCGCGTGGCTGGCGAACCCGGCACAACCGCTGACCGGGTTCTCGCCGCTGATCAGTCAGGACGGCCAGCCGCTGGGCCTGCGATCAAGATTTGCGCTGGAGCGCCTGAACACACTCGGCAAAAAAGGGCCGCTGGCGGTGAAGGATCTGCAACAGATGGTGATGGACGACAACGTCTATCTGGCGACTCAGGTGCTGCCTGATCTGCTGAAGTTCTGCGCTGCGGATCTGGGTGCGGACGCGGCCGCGTTGAAGCCGGTTTGTGCCAGTCTCAAGGGTTGGGATGGCCGGGCGAATCTGGATTCGGGCATTGGTCTGGTGCATTTCCAGAACATCATGCAGGCGCTGCAAGCGTCGCCGGATGTCTGGCGTGTGCCGTTCGATCCAAAAGACCCGCAACACACGCCACGCGGGTTGGCGATCGAGCAACCGGCCGTGAGCAAGGCACTGCGTGAAGCGCTGCTGGCGTCGGCTGCCACTGCGCAGAAAATGGGTCTCAAGCCTGAAACCCGCTGGGGCGATATTCAGGTGGCGAGCAGCGGCGCTCAACAAACCGCAATTCACGGCGGGCCGGGAACGCTGGGGATCTACAACGCGATCCAGAGCGTGCCGCGTGAAGACGGCAAACTCGAAGTGGTCAGCGGCACCAGCTACCTGCAAGTGGTGACCTTTGACGACAAAGGCCCGCACGCTCAAGGGCTGCTGGCGTTCTCGCTGTCGAGCGACCCTGAGTCGAAATATTCCCGGGATCAGACCGAGGCGTTTTCGAAAAAGCAGTGGAGCGTGTTGCCGTTCACTGAGCAGCAGATCGCTGCCGATCCGCAGTATCAGGTGCAAACGGTTCGCGAGGTGGCGGGCAAGGGCACCGAGGTGGTTGCGCAGTAAGTCAGGCTGAACGAAAAAGCCGCTGCTCCTTGACGGGAACAGCGGCTTTTTTGTGCCCTGAGTCAGCCATGGCCGACGGGAACCGCTTTCAGGTTTTTGGTGGCTGCCGCGGCATCGAGTTGATCACCGGATCACCCTCGGTATTGCGCGTAAGGTAGACCGGCAGCACCTTGGGCAGGGTGTTGACGAGGCCGCCGAGCTCTTTGATGTTGTAGACGCCGCCGACGCGGATCGCGCCGGTGTTGGCGTCGGCCAGTTTCAGCGGTTTGCTCAGGTAGCGATTGATCAGCGGCAAGGCTTCGTTCAGCGCCAGGTTGTCGAGCACCAGTTTGCCGCTGCGCCAGGCCAGGGCGTTATCGTTGGCGTAGGTCTGGCTGATCTGTGGCGTGTAGTCGCCATGCCGGTACTGCGCCTGCATGGCCGGCCCCAGGCGCAGACCGTCGCCGGGCAGGGCGGCGTTGCTGGTTACCAGAACCGAGCCTTCGATCAGGTTGACCCGCACCTGATCTTCGTAGAGCCAGACATTGAAGCGGGTGCCGGTCACGCGGATCTTGCCTTCGCCGGCCCTGACCACGAACGGGTGGGAGAGGTCATGGCTGACTTCGAAAAACGCCTCGCCTTTTTTCAGGGTGACCCGCCGTTCATCCTTGTAATTGCTGAAGGTCAACTCAGTATTGAGGTTGAGCTCGACCTGACTGCCATCCTTCAAGGTGACCTGACGGACATTGTCGGTGGCTGCGAAATGCTGATAGCTGTTGGGCAACCAGCCCAGATTCCAGCCACCGTACGCCGCCAGTGGCAAGGCCAGGGCGCAGACGCTCGCGGCAATTGCGTAGCGCCGCCAGGCGGGCACCGCAGCGGTCAGCGGCACATTGAGCGTTGGGGGTAGCGGCGGACGCGGCAGATGTTCGGCAACGTCCCAGATCTCCAGCATCGCTTCGTATTCGAATGCATGCAGCGGATGCGCATCGCGCCATTGCTCGAAAGCCAGACGCTCCTCGGCGGAGCAGTCTACGGCGTGCAGACGCATGCACCAGTGCGCGGCGGCATCGGTGATCGCATCGTATTCGGCTTCCGAGAGGGATTCTTGGGTCATTGACTCGTCCTGATTTGCTGCATTCTAACCTTGCGGGCGTTGCGCCGAGAACATCCGTCATGGCAATTGCCCATCAAAGTGGAACTTATTTTTCCGTCAGACGCCCAAAAACAGGACATCAGAGGAACATCATCCACAAATGGAGTGAAAAAATGATCAAAAAAACCTTAGCCGCTGCAATCGCCACCGCCGCTTTGTTCAGCGCCGGTGCCGCCATGGCTGATCGTCCCGGTGCGGGCTGGGTCACCATCGAAAAGGCTATCGAGATCGTGAAAACCAAGGCCGGTTACGTCGAAGTCTATGAAATCGAGGCCGACAATGACGGCTACTGGAAAGGCGAGGGCCGCAAGGCCGACGGTTCGGTGTATGAATTCCGCATCGATGGCGCCTCGGGCAATGTATTGCGTGACCAGAAAGACTGAGTTCACCCAGCGATGAACCATGCGCAGGCCAACCGCCTGCGCATTTTTTTTATCTCAGTTGAGCCCTCCGTGAGGTTGGGTTACCGGATCCAGCTGGCGGCCCATTTCGCAAATCAGAAAGGCGATCGAATCGGCATTGCGCAATATGGTGTCGATGCGTGGATGCGGGTTGGTCGGGCTGAGAAATGCCGTTCGCGCGTCCTCGAGATTCCTCGTCCCCGTGGTCTTGAGAACTTCCCTGCGCACATGTTCCATGCCCTCAAACTCGTCGATATCGAGCCACTCCTGAAGGTTGTCGCTCCAGCGCGAAAACAGCTCTTCACGGCGCGTGGACAGTGACAGTGCTTCGCGCTGAAATCGTGTCTGTACCTGTTTGCGGGCAGCTCCGTAACCGGTCACCGTAGCAATCAGATCAGCAAACGGGCGCCGCGCTTCCAGGGAGGCAATGTCGACGGTCTTGCTGAATTGATGGGAAAACTCGTGGATCAGCGTCGCTGCCCGTGCATGCCCGTCAACATTGAACGGTTCGGTCAGGCCTGTGTTGTACCAATCCAGCCCTTGATTGAAGAACTTTTCGGTGAAATGGACTTTCTTGAGTAAATCGCCACCCAGCACAAAGGCGATTACACCCGAGCTGCTGTGTCTGTTCGAGCCGACCACAAAGCGACTGGTGTTCAACAGGTCTTCTGTTGGATCGACCAAGGCATCACAGATCGGCACGATGGCCTGCTTCAGCTTGTCGAGAATGTCGGCATCAATCCGTTGCACGTCAAAAAAAGACTTGAGAAAAGTATCGAGGCGGGTGCCCGGCACATAGTTTCTCAGCTGCGCAAGATTGTGCAGGCTGTTGAACGCGTAATGCCGGGCCAGATCAATTGCCTCGATCAACATGCGGGCTTTCTCCGGATGGCGGGCGCGGATTTCTTCCATGCCTTGCGCTTCGATATTCAGCATGTACCGCGCCTGGCGATGGGTGGCGTAATGGTTGAACATCGTCGACATGGCCTTGCCGAAATGCACGGTATGACGATCCGGGTCCAGCACCAGTTGCCGGGAAGCGGTGTGTTGCAGCATCGGGCCTGGCTGCTCGGCGCCCTTGAGTTGCCAGACGGCTCCCGGCCGCTCCACGGGATAGACTTTGCCGGCGATAGGGGCGTAAGTCGCTTTGGTTGTCAGATCCTGATACGTGCCCTCGGCAGCATCGTGAGTCAGATCCTTCAGGGCGATCGTCGGAGCTTCGAATGTCTGCAGCGAGGTGCGCAGCGGATCGGTCGGCTTTGTTTCTGCAAGGACGGGGGCGCTCAGCGTGGTTGGCTGCGGTGGTTGCGGCGCTGCCACGGCTTGAGATTCCAGACGTGACTCCAGCGCCAGTCGCCCGAGACTGATCATCTGCGCTGCGCCGGCGACAAAGGTTTGCAGCGCACGTTTCCAGTGGTGATCCTGCAACGCTTCGGCCGAGTCCAGAAAATCCTGGTAGCTTTGCCAGAGAAACTGCACATAGGCGAGCTTGCCCGGCAGCAGGCCCCGGATCCGCTGGAAGCCTGAACTGAACAGGTGCTTCGCGGCGTCCCAATCCGCCTGCGCCGATGGCAGCGAATGGCTGCTCAGCAAGTGTGGCAACAAGGCCAGATTGTCGTCGAACAACTGCAGCAGCAAGTTGCCGTTGATCGGGGTGGTGGCCAGGGTCATCTCGCTCGTCTGGCCGCTGCTCGCCTTGAACAACGCGCTGAAGATCGAACGTTGACTTTCCGGCAAGCGGCGCAGCAGCAGGTCCTGCAGTGAGCCCGGCGTATTCAGCGCGGCGATCACTGCTGCCTCGTCCTCGAACTCACTGAATGCGTGCTCTCCATGGTAGGGCGCATAAAGCACCTGAGGGCCGGATTTTTCCGCAGGGCCGATCAAGTACAGCCCCAGCGCCTTGATCGCGGATGCCCCGGCGGTCTTGATCAGCGCCAACGGCCGGACAATCGCATCGGCCCCTTGCACGGTCGCACGAGCGACGGCATCGGGCATGTCGAGCACCTGTGAAATCAAGTCGAAAGCCTTCGGCGACAAGCGTTGTTGCAGTTGTAACTGATGGGCATGTTGCAGCAGTTGCCAGGGTAGTTGCTGGATGAAACGCAGCTTGCGTTGTTCGGCGTCGACGTCATTCGCGGACAACACCGAGGTGATTTTATTGGCAAATGTTGTCGCAACGTTCAAGGACAACAGCAGGCTCCTGACCGCTTGTTGGTCGAGTCCGGTCGGCAGCGCCCGGTCGGTGCTCGAGCTGAGGGAGAATGCAGTGTCCTGGGCAATATGCGCATGGTTCAAGGCGAAATCGGTCAGGCTCATTGCAGACCCGATCAGGCTCAGCGCGGGAGTGACGGTGATCTGTTCGGGGTCGAGATCCTGCCTGTGCAAGCGGGTGCTCAGCAGCGTCTTTAGGGTCTGCCGGATGTAATCACGCAAGGTTGGCAGCGCGTGGAGATAATCCTCGTCGTCGATGACGCTGTGACGCCACTGTTCCAGCAGCTCCAGATGCAACTGCTGGTCTTCAAGCCTGGCCATTCCCAGCCAGGCAGGCAGTGAATGCTGTTTAGCGAGGGCCTGCGCCAGAGCGGTGGCACGTTGCAGGTTGGTCTCAACGACTTGCTCACTCAACGTTTTGAGAATCTGGGTTTCGCGCGGCTTTGGCCATTGGCGGCCCCGTACCTGTTCACAGCGCTGGAGAAAGTGTTCGATCGCTGATTCGGTGCGATCCTGCAGGACATTGCCGCTGATCAGCTGTAACCGTCCCAGTGTGTAGTGTTGATGGAACCTCTGGTGCAGGGGTGAAAGGTTTTCCAGCAGCGCCAGGCGTTTTTGCGGATCCAGCAGCCGCTGGCTCAAAACCTGTCTGGCGTGCTCGATCGAGCGGAAGACTTCCAGGCCCAGAGCCGGTGTCCACAAGATCGCGCGTCCGGAGTGCTGCGTATCGAGGCCACCGCGTTCCGTGAGCAGGACGCAGTTGGCCAACGGCAGCACTTCGCTCTCACCGGCGACCTGTAACGTCAATGACCAGGCATCCGGCCGAATCCCGTTGAGTGCCTTGCGGCGGCTGCGATCCGGGTGATCCGGATTGAACACGGTGTCGACCAGGGTTTGCGCATGACGGCTTAGCGTTCCGTCCAGGACTCTCAACCGTGCTTCGCCATTGATGCCGACAGACAGGGCGTGCGCCAGCTTCGCTACGATACCTTGCAGGTAGGTACGCTGCAGCGCTGTGACGGTCAACGGCTGAGCGGCGAAGTCTGCGGCGATGGTTGGCATGATGCTGGCGAACTTGCGCACTTCGGCTGCGGCGGTGTCCGCCAGCACCCTTGAAGGCAATGGGTTGCCGGTGAGCATCGGCCGGGTGCTCCAGCGCCCGCGAGCATCCAGGGTGACAAGGCGCTCGTGGAGCATCGAGCGGATGTCCAGGGCCTTATCGAACAGTGCGCGGATATCCACGACGCCGTCGCTGTGCCGGTACAACTGCAAGGCATAGTCGATGTTCTGTCGTTGCTTGGTGATGATCAACTCGAGCAGGACACTGAACACGTCTCCGGCGATCGATTTGCCGGAAACCTGCGGCCGGTCGAAACCGAGGAAGCGCTGGCGCTCTTCGAGACTCAGCAGACCATAGAGTTCGTCTTCGTGCCCGGGGCTGGCGAACTTGCCGAGCAGCATGGATTTTAGATCTGCGTAGTCCTTGAGCACCTGCAAGCCGTGCGTCGGGGTATACAGGCAGCTTTCGGAATGGCCGATCATCAGCGCGCCGGCCAGCTCCACGAAGTTTGCCTGGTGCTCCCATAAACGCACGGTTTCCACGGCCGCGCGAGGCGCCAGACTTTCGCTGAAACCCAGCGACGTCAGCAGGCTGTCGAATTGGCGCTGATCGATGATGCCAGCCTCGCGTTTGAACAAAAAGTCCGCCAGCGCCTGCTGCCGAATGATCTGCGCCAATACGTCGCGCCGCGAGGCCCCGTCAGCACTGAGCCCATTCCAGTAGCGCTCCATGTGCTGGTACAGCAACACCAGCAGTTTGCCTGAAGCCGTGGTGATGGCTGTTTCCCAGTGTTGCTGATCACTGGCCTGGAAAGTCCGGTCGGGGTGCGAAAACTCATGGGTCTGGCCAACCGGCCATCCGGAGTGGCGATAGTGCAACAGCAACGCATCGCCAAGCGACAGCGCTTCAACCCCGCGCCGTGAAGCAAGGTCTGCCGATGCCGGGCCGGTTGCGGTCGTGGTCGCGTACAGGTTCACGCGCGTGTGTGTCTGGTCGACGCCGCGCATCGTCGGCGTCAGAAGTTCGTCGGTAATGGTCTGAAGCAGGCTGCCAAGTTCGGGCAGTTGCATCAATTCATCAAGCATCGCTTGCGTGTTGAGCTGCTGGCAATGCTCGATGACGGCGTGTTGATCTTCGAAGATATCGCCTTCGACAAGCTGGTAGGTCACGCTGATGCCGTGCTGTTCTGCCAGTCGCTTGCGTTGGGAAAGGGCAAGCAGGGCCAGCAGCCGATCGTCCTCACGGGCGCTGTTCAGATGCTGTTCCAGATGCGCGGTCAGGGCGGTGAGGCTGGCATGTTTTTTCAGCCCGGCGAAAGGTGTGTACAACAGGATCCCGTGATCATCCGGGGTGGCACTGAGTATGAAACTGCCGGCCAGAGGCACCGCTGGCGCACCATTGGTATTGAGCAGGATGCGCTGGGCAAGCATGGGCGGGGTCTGCTGACTGCGCAGTGCGTGGGTCGCCAGTTGCACGTGACTCAGCCATTGGAAGTCAGCAGTCGACAAGTGATGGAGATTGCCGAGTTCGCGCCACGATCCGGGGGAGTTGAGGATAGGCTGGAACAGCAGGGGAGGAATGGGAGCAGGCATCATCGGGTCTCGTTCAGGGCACCGTCCGGTGCACCGGTAAATTGAGACACGAGACTAAAGACCGGATCGATAACAGAGGTGGTACATAGTTACCGCACCAGCGGCAGCGCAATGTGCTAGCCGCGACAAGCCGGCACCACAACGGTTGACAGCACCCGTACCGGGCGTGGTTAATCGCTGGGCAAGCTGTTCGTACGCTGTTGTTCCCTCCAATAATTAGTCTGGAGCTTCAGATGTCTGCGCCACACGATTCCGTGTCTTCCCCCGTTGCGTCCACACTCTCGCTCGAAGCGCTGACGCAATTGCTTGAAAAGGTTTTCCTGCGCCACGGTACGTCGGCGTCCGTCGCCCGCACTCTGGCTGCCAACTGCGCCGGTGCCGAACGCGACGGTGCGCACAGTCATGGCGTGTTCCGTATCCCCGGATATGTTTCGACCCTCAATAGCGGTTGGGTCAATGGACAGGCTGTGCCGCAAGTCGAGGACGTAGCCTCGGGTTTCGTGCGAGTCGATGCCGGCAACGGTTTCGCCCAGCCCGCGCTGGCCGCTGCTCGTTCGTTGCTGGTGGAGAAGGCGCGCAATGCCGGGATCGCGGTGTTGGCGATTCGCAACTCGCATCACTTTGCGGCGCTGTGGCCGGACGTCGAGCCGTTTGCCGAAGAAGGGCTGGTGGCGCTCAGCGTGGTCAACAGCATGACCTGCGTGGTGCCGCATGGCGCTGATCGGCCGCTGTTCGGCACCAACCCGATTGCCTTTGCCGCGCCGCGGGCCGGTGGTGCGCCGATTGTCTTTGATCTGGCGACCAGCGCCATTGCTCACGGTGATGTGCAGATCGCGGCGCGCAAGGGCGAACGTCTGCCCGCCGGAATGGGCGTGGATGGTCTTGGGCAGGCGACGCAGGATCCGAAAGCCATTCTTGAAGGCGGCGCACTGCTGCCGTTTGGCGGGCATAAGGGGTCGGCGCTGTCGATGATGGTCGAGCTGCTGGCGGCGGCGTTGACCGGGGGCAATTTCTCCTTCGAGTTCGACTGGTCGAACCATCCCGGGGCCAAGACCCCGTGGACCGGGCAGTTGCTGATCGTCATCGACCCAAGCAAATCCGCCGGGCAAAGTTTTGCCGAGCGCAGCGAAGAACTGGTGCGGCAGATGCATGGGGTGGGATTGAAGCGCTTGCCGGGTGATCGCCGGCATTTGCAGCGCGCGCGGTCGCTGGCCGAGGGTATTGTGCTGGAGGAGCAGACGCTGGCACAGTTGCGCGAATTGGCCGGGGAATAATTGTCAGATAACCCATGTGGAGAGGGAGCTTGCTCCCGCCGGATTGCGGAGCGATCCCCTTTTATCTGCTTGAGAATAGGGGACTGCTGCGCAGTCCAGCGGGAGCAAGCTCCCTCGCCACAGGTTTTTTGTCAGACGTCGATCAACGACGACCGAGCAGCAAACCCACCACCAGACCGAAACCGGCGGAAATCGCCACGGTCTGCCATGGATGGCCGCCAATGTAGCTCTCGGTAGCCTCGACCGCCGGTTTGGTGCGCTCACGCACGCTCGATACGGAATCCAGTGCCTGTTGCAGTTTCAGGGCGATTTGTCCGCGCAGGGTCTCGGCTTCTTCGCCCACCAGTGAGGCGCTGCTCTTGAGCAGTTTGTCGGACTCTTCAATCAAAGCCTGAAGTTCGCTGAAGGCTTGATCCTTGATTTGGTCTTCGACGGCTTGCACGCGGGATTTGCGGGCCATTGGGTGACTCCTTGCAGATGGATGAACAGTGATCAATGGAGTGTGGCGCTGACTGAAAAGTTGCACTGATTTTAGGTGCGAAAGAAAAACCTGCGCGGGAGATTTCCGCTGAGCGTGTAAGATGTCGCCATTTTACGCAGCAGGTATTTCCCCATGAGTTTCAATCTGGCCGACAAATCCCTCGCCGAGCGCGCTGCGCTGGAAGACGAGAAATCCCGTCTGTTCGAACTCTGGCAGAACAATCTGGGTAAAGCCAAAGGCGAAGCCGCGCGGTTGTTCGGCGAACGCTCCAAGCGCAAGGGCAAATGGGCCGAGTGGGTGCGCGCCGAGCTGGATGGCATGTCCCCGCCGGAATTCGCCAACATGGTGCGCAGTGAGGTCAATCGACTGATGGCAGCCAACAAGTAACAGCGCCTCAGTCGATGTTGAAACACTCGACAATCGCCTCACGGACCTTGATCACCACCGGGTCGATCTGCGTGCTGGTGCGCCAGCCCAGTTCGATCGGGTAGCGCGGCAGCGCCAGCGGGCAGGGCAGCAGTATCAGTCCGCTGAGCTCGGCAATGGCCTGAGCGGCATGGCGGGGGATGGTTGCCACCGCGCCGCTGCCCTTGAGCAGATGCGGCAGCGCGGCAAAGTGCGTGGTCGAGGCGCAGACCCGCCGGCTCAGGCCCAGCGCCGCGAGGCCTTCATCGGTGATGCCGATAAAGCCGCCCGAGGACACCAGAATGTGCTCGCGGGCGACGAACTCCGGCAAATCGATGTTCTGTTGGCCGGGCGCCAGACTGCCCGGATCGACCAGACACGCATAATCCCCTTCACCCAGCACTTGACGACTGAGCAGACGCTCGGCGAACCCACCGGCGGTGATCGCCAGGTCGATGCTGCGCTCCATCAGGGCGCGGGCGACGATCTGGCTGTGGGTCTGGCGGAAGATCAGGCGTAATTTCGGCGCACGGCGGGCAATATCTTCGATCAGGCGCCGGCCAAAAGCGATTTCGAAATCATCTGACAGGCCCACGGTGACTGATCGGCCGTCATAGTGGTGGGCCGCCGGATCGACCATCGCCAGGCTCTGCCGACATTTGTTCAGCGCTTCACTGACCACCGGTTTCAGTTGATTGGCCTTGAGCGTCGGCGCCAACCCGCGACCAGTGCGCACGAACAATTGATCGCCATACACCTCGCGTAACCGGCGCAACGCCGCGCTGACCGCCGATTGCGTCACGCCCAGACGCAGCGCCGCACGGCTGGCGCTGGACTCCTCATGCAGGGCTTCGAAGACTTTCAGCAGGTTGAGGTCGACGGTTGCGATATTCATTTGGCTCATATCATTCAGCAGTGAATCGGTGTTTATTCATGATCCCGCGCCGCCGCAGAATCGGCAACACTTGAACCCGATGGAGTGACCGCAATGCCCAAATCAATCGTCGCCGCCCTGCAGATCGGCGCCTTGCCCGGTGGCAAGGGTGAAACCCTGGAACAGATCCTGAGCTGGGAAGACGCGATCAGCGAGTCCGGCGCGGCACTGGTGGTGATGCCTGAAGCGTTGCTCGGGGGCTATCCGAAAGGTGAGGGCTTCGGCACGCAGTTGGGCTATCGCTTGCCCGAGGGGCGTGAGGCCTACGCCCGCTACTTCGCCAACGCCATTGACGTGCCAGGGGCAGAAACCGAGGCGCTGGCCGGTTTGGCGGCGCGCACCGGGGCCAATCTGGTGATCGGCGTGATCGAGCGTGCCGGCAGCACGTTGTATTGCACGGCGCTGTATTTCGATCCGCAGGCAGGGCTGGTGGCCAAGCATCGCAAACTGATGCCGACCGGCACCGAACGGCTGATCTGGGGCAAGGGCGACGGCTCGACGCTGCCGGTGCTCGACACCCAGGTCGGTAAACTCGGCGCGGTGGTGTGCTGGGAAAACATGATGCCGCTGCTGCGCACGGCGATGTACGCCAAGGGCATTGAAGTCTGGTGCGCGCCGACCGTGGACGAGCGCGAGATGTGGCAGGTCAGCATGCGCCACATCGCCCATGAGGGCCGCTGCTTTGTGGTCAGCGCCTGTCAGGTGCAGGCTTCGCCGAACGAGCTGGGCGTGGAGATTGCCAACTGGCCGGCGGATCGGCCGCTGATTGCCGGCGGCAGTGTGATTGTCGGGCCGATGGGCGATGTGCTGGCCGGGCCGCTACGTGGCGAGGCCGGGTTGCTGACGGCTGAGATCGATACTGATGAGCTGGTGCGGGCGCGGTACGACTATGACGTGGTCGGCCACTATGCGCGGCCGGATGTGTTTGAGCTGAGTGTCGATGAGCGGGCCAAACCCGGCGTACGCTTCACCGCGTAACTTCCGCGCCGACACAAAACCTGTAGGAGTGAGCCTGCTCGCGATGGCGTCAGATCAGCCAACACCGATATTGACGCGCATTCACCGTTCGCGCGCAGGCTCACG
>NZ_JASCPO010000290.1:0-6322 GCF_029960145.1 Pseudomonas sp. PS01299
CCGCTCAACCTGTAGGAGTGAGCCTGCGCGCGATGAGGGCCGTATATTCAACATCTCTGTTGTTTGATACACCGCAATCGCGAGCAGGCTCACTCCTACATTGGACCGAGTAGGCCAGACAAACCCCGGAGCAATCCGGGGTTTGTCGTTTCTGGCGACCCCGCTATCATTCGCCGCATCTTCCGGGGGATTTGACTGATGCTTAATGGCCTGTGGCTTGGCTTCTTCGTCGTGGCAGCAATATCTGCGCTGGTGCAGTGGCTGGTCGGTGGCAACGCCGGGATTTTCGCGGCGATGGTGGAAAGCATTTTCGCTATGGCCAAACTCTCGGTCGAGGTCATGGTGTTGCTGTTCGGCACGCTGACCCTGTGGCTGGGCTTTCTGCGCATCGCCGAGAAGGCCGGAATCGTCGAGTGGCTGGCCAAGGTGCTCGGGCCGCTGTTCCTGCGGCTGATGCCGGAAGTCCCGGCCGGTCATCCGGCACTCGGTCTTATTACCCTGAACTTCGCCGCCAATGGTCTGGGTCTGGACAACGCCGCCACGCCGATCGGCCTCAAGGCGATGAAGGCGCTGCAGGAGCTCAACCCCAGCGCGACCATCGCCAGCAACGCGCAGATCCTGTTCCTGGTGCTCAACGCCTCGTCGCTGACCCTGTTGCCGGTGACAATCTTCATGTACCGCGCCCAGCAAGGCGCGCCAGATCCGACCCTGGTGTTTCTGCCGATCCTGTTGGCGACCAGTTGCTCGACCATCGTCGGCTTCCTTTCGGTGGCGTTCATGCAGCGCCTGCGCATCTGGGACCCGGTGGTGCTGGCCTATCTGATTCCCGGCGCACTGATCCTCGGCGGCTTCATGGCGCTGCTGGCGACGATGTCGGCCACGGCGCTGGCCGGGCTGTCGTCGATCCTTGGCAACCTGACGCTGTTCGGCCTGATCATGCTGTTCCTGGTGATCGGCGCGTTACGCAAGGTCAAGGTTTACGAAGCGTTCGTCGAGGGCGCGAAGGAGGGCTTCGACGTCGCCAAGAACCTGCTGCCGTATCTGGTGGCGATGCTCTGCGCGATTGGCGTGCTGCGTGCCTCGGGCGCGCTGGACTTTGGTCTGGATGGCATTCGGCATCTGGTGCAGTGGGCCGGGTGGGATACGCGTTTTGTCGATGCGTTGCCGACGGCGATGGTCAAACCGTTTTCCGGCAGCGCCGCACGGGCGATGCTGATCGAGACCATGAAGACCTCCGGCGTCGACAGCTTCCCGTCACTGGTGGCGGCGACGATTCAGGGCAGTACCGAGACCACGTTCTATGTGCTGGCAGTGTATTTCGGTGCGGTGGGGATTCAGCGCGCAAGGCACGCCGTTGGATGCGCGCTGCTGGCTGAATTGGCCGGCGTACTCGGCGCCATCGGCGTCTGCTACTGGTTCTTCGGTTAACCACGAATCCCCATTGTGGGAGCGGGCTTGCTCGCGAAAGCGGCGGGTCAGTCGACCTGTATATTGACTGACACACCGCCTTCGCGAGCAAGCCCGCTCCCACAGGGGTTATGTATAAGGTTTAAGGTCTGGGTTGTTGGGTGAATTGCTGGCCTTGCTGAACAGCCCACGCGACAACCTTGGCCGTCAGCCGATCACTGGCCAGTCCAAACCCCGCGACCACCGCCGGCACCTGTACATCATTCAACGGCTGACGCTCTTCGAAGCGGCGACTGGCGAGGATCTTCTGGTCATAGCCGCGCACCAGCAACGCATCGACCCGCACCACGACGCTGGCCTGATTGCCCTGATACTCAGTCTGAAACGCCTGCAAGCTGCCGCCCAGTTCCAGATCCGCAGCGAAGTTGCTGTCATCGGTGCTGAGCAGCGTCACCCGACCATCCCGGGCAAAACCATCCAGCAGCCGATTACGCACCAGCACCGGCGCCGGATCGCTCCAGCGCGAGGCCTTGTAGCTGCTGATCACGTCGCCCTGTGGGATCACCGCGATGTTCGGCCGGTTCAGCGCTTCGCTGGCCTGCAACTTGTTCAGGCGCAGCGACCAGTGCTGGGTCGCTGCTGAGCTGACCGAGGCGGGCGCTTGCGCGGCAGGCAGGCGATAGACGTCCGAAGGTTCGGCCTTGGGCAGGATCGAGCAGGCACTGGTCAAAGCGAGGCTGGCGAGGAGAGCAAAGTGAATCAGCTTCATGGGGTGAATTCCTTGTTCTTGTCACTGCCCAGCAAGTAGCCGCTGGGGTTGGCCTCAAGACGTTGCGAAATGCCACGCAGCGAAGTCAGGGTTTCGCGCAGTTCGCGGATCGCCGGCGCCAAGCCATTGAGGCCCTGCATTCCGTTGTCGAGCGAGTTCTGGTTCTTGCTCAGCAGGCCGTTGATGGTGGCGCTGCTCTGTTCCAGCGACTTCATCGCCTGCTCGGCACTGCCCAGCGCCTGCTTGCCCTGATCGTTGAGCAGGCCGTTGGCGTTGCGCATCAGCGCCGAAGTTTGCTCGAGCATGCTGCCGGCCTGCTTGCCGACACTCGCCAGTTGCTGCATGGCCTGGCGCAGGTCGCCGCGCTGATCGTTGATCGAACCGGTGGTCTGCTCCAGATGCGCCAAGGTGTTGCTGACGCGCTCGACGTTCTCCGGGGAGAACATCTGGTTAGCGTTGCTCAGCAGCGCGGTGATGCCAGTCATCAGGTCGTTGCTGTCGTTGAGCAGCCGGGAAATAGGCGAGGGCGCCGCGACGATGGTTGGCAGCTCGCCGTCATGCCCACGTAGCTTCGGGCTCTCCGGGGTGCCGCCGCTGAGCTGGATGATCGAAGTCCCGGTAATCCCGGCCAGTGCCAATTTGGCCTGGGTGTCTTCCTTGACCGGGGTGTCACCGCCCAGACGAATCCGCGCCAGCACCCGACGTGGGTCTTTCGGGTCGAGACGCAGGTTGACCACGTCACCGACCTTGATCCCGCTGTACTGCACGGGGCTGCCCTTGGACAGGCCGCTGACCGCCTCGTTGAAGACCACTTCATAATCCTTGAACTCGCTGTCGACGCTGGACTTGGCCAGCCACAGGCCGAAGAGCAGGGCGCCTGCCACGACAATCACTGAGAACAGGCCGATCAACACATGATGGGCTCGGGTTTCCATGTCAGACCTCGTTGAGCAATTTGGCGGCGTCCAGCGCCGAGCGGCCACGCGGGCCGTGGAAGTATTCGTGAATCCACGCGTCGTCGGTTTCCGAAACCACATCGATAGGGCCGGCCACCAGCACTTTCTTCTGCGCCAGCACCGCCACACGGTCGGTGATGGTGTAGAGCGTGTCGAGGTCGTGGGTCACCAGAAACACGCTCAGGCCCAGCGCATCGCGCAGGGTCAGGATCAGTTGATCGAACTGCGCCGCGCCAATCGGATCGAGGCCGGCGGTGGGTTCGTCGAGAAACAGGATGTCCGGATCCAGCGCAAGGGCCCGCGCCAGCGCAGCGCGCTTGATCATCCCGCCGGACAGCGACGCCGGGTATTTGTCCGCCGCCGACAGCGGCAGCCCGGCCAGCGCCAGCTTCACCGCCGCCAGATGCTCGGCGTCGTTGCGGCTCAGGCCGGCGTGTTCGATCAGCGGCAGGGCGACGTTTTCGGTCACCGTCAGCGAGGAGAACAGCGCGCCTTTCTGGAACAACACACCAAAGCGCCGCTCGACCAGCGAACGCTCATGCTCGGACAGGCTCGGCAGGTTTTGCCCGAACACCTTCACGTTGCCTTCGCTGGGCCGACGCAGACCGACAATGCTGCGCAACAGCACCGATTTACCGCTGCCGGAGCCGCCGACCACGGCGAGGATTTCGCCCTTGTACAAATCCAGATCGAGATTCTCGTGCACGCTCTGGCTGCCAAAGCGATTGCACAGGCCACGGACTTCGATCACCGCCTCCGAGGGCGCGCGGGGTAGACGACTCACCAGCCCATCTCCATGAAGAACAGCGCAGCCACCGCATCGAGCACGATCACCACGAAAATCGACTGCACCACGGCTGACGTGGTGTGCGCACCGACCGATTCGGCGCTGCCGCTGACCTTGAAGCCTTCCAGGCAACCGATCGTGGCGATCAGGAAGGCAAAGATCGGCGCTTTCACCAGGCCGACCAGAAAGTGCTGAATGCCGATGTCGCTCTGCAGCAGCGAGAGAAACATCGCCGGCGAAATCCCCAGCGACACCGCGCACACCACCCCACCGCCGATGATCCCGCAGAGCATCGCCAGAAACGTCAGCATCGGCAGCGCCACCAGCATCGCCAGCACGCGCGGCACCACCAGCAGCTCCATCGGGTCGAGGCCGAGGGTGCGGATCGCGTCGATCTCCTCGTTGGCCTTCATCGAACCGATCTGCGCGGTGAACGCGCTGGCGGTGCGCCCGGCCATCAGGATCGCCGTGAGCAACACGCCGAACTCACGCAGGAAAGAGAAGCCCACCAGGTCCACGGTGAATATCGTCGCGCCGAAACTGGCGAGCACCGTGGCGCCGAGAAACGCCACCACCGCACCGACCAGAAAGGTCAGCAGCGCCACGATCGGCGCGGCGTCGAGACCGGTCTGTTCGATGTGTGCTACGACGGGGGTGATGCGCCAACGCTTGGGGCGCAGCAGATTGCGGGCGATGGTTTCGAGGATCAGGCCGATGAAGCCCAGCACTTGCAGGGTGTCCTGCCAGACCGTTTCCACCGCGCGCCCGATGCGGGTCAGCAGTTGCACGCTGACACTGACTTCCGGCTCTTTGACCGGCACACAGAAATCAGTCAGCGAGCGATACACAGTCTGCAGCAGCGCGCGGTCAGCCTGGGAAATCGTGCAGTCGGGGTGTTCGGCGGATTTGCCCAGACGCTCGGAACCGAGCAGTTCCACCAGCAACGAAGCGCCCGCAGTGTCGAGCGCACCGAGGCTGTTGAGGTCGACCACGGTATTGGCGTCGTACTGGCCGGTCAGTTTTTCGGTCAGGTGCTTGAGGTCGGCGTAATGGGCAAGCGTCCAGTCCCCGGAAACCCGCAGGCGGGCAGGGCTGATTGACGTGTCCAGTTGGGCATTACCGCTCATTGAGCTGCTGATCATAAGCTCCGTGCTTGTCCGGCTATTAAGCGAACTAACGTAATAGCACGAACCGGATTACTTTTCTTTGATCGCTGTGCTGTCGGTCACTTCGAAACGCAGTACGCCGATCACCTGACCGTCTTCAGTCAGCACCCGCACCTGCCACTTGCCCGCCGGGTTGCCGGGGAAGTTCTGCTTGTGCGTCCACGCCCGGTAACCTTCCTTGCGCCCGCCGTGGATATCGAGAGCGATGCGGTCGACCTCTTTGCCGTCGAACTGCCACACGTGGTAGATCCGCTCATCCAGCCCGCGCGGCGCGTTGATTGCGGTGTAGGCGTAGAGACCGCCGTTGCGGATCTGCTCGGCGCTGACCTGTTCGAGGCTGTCGCCCGGGGTGCGATCCTGCAACTGAGTGCTGATCGCCACGTCGGTCATCCACAGCGTCGCCGGCGGCACCCACGAGCGCAGGGTCCAGCCGACCGCGCCTATGCCGACGGTAATGCACAGAATGGCCAACGCGTTGCGCACGGTGCGGATCGGGAAGATCGACGCCAGGCTCGGGAACGACAACACCACCGCCGTGCCCAGCGCCCATTTGAAACTTTGCGCGGTGGTCAGGTGCATGATCACCGGCAGCGCAGTGAGCAGGGCGGCGAACAGGGTCAGGGTGTGCAATGCGAGAAAAGCCCAGCGCCGTGGCGCCAGCCATTTGTAATAGAGCGGATCGACAATCGAGATCAGCGCGGCGATGCACAGCAGCCCGGTGAAGATCAGTTGACCGCTGTTCCAGGTGGTGGTGATGAAGAAGAACGGCAGGACGAAAAACAGGCTTTCCTGATGGATCATCTGCGTCGCGTAACGCAGCAGCGGCTGGGGGATCTCCCGCTTGAAAATGCGCGTGAACAGCCCGGTCAGGGTGTTCTCCAGCATCAGCCAGATCCAGCTCAGCAGCATGATGATGGTGATCCAGCTCGCCAGTCCCTGCTGGCGATCGACCAGAATGAAACTGCCGACCCCGGAGATGAAACCGCCAAGCGCAATCACCCCGGGATAGCGCTTCATCAGCTCGAGAATGCGCTGGATCAGGAGGGGGATTTTCTGCATGTTGGCGGTTCACGACTGAGTAGGAAAAAACCTCGACAGAGTACCGTCCGCCGGGCGACGTGGCGAGGCTCCCGGTCAGTAAAATCACCACAGATCCCTGTGGGAGCGGGCTTGCTCGCGAAGGGGCCGTGTCAGTCGACATCATTGCTGAATGACACACCGCATTCGCGAGCAAGCC
>NZ_JASCPO010000291.1:0-6319 GCF_029960145.1 Pseudomonas sp. PS01299
AGCTGCCGCAGGCTGCGATCTTTTGATCTTGTTCTTCAATAACAAAGTCAAAAGATCGCAGCCTGCGGCAGCTCCTACAGGTGCGCGTTGGATGTGATCAGAGGAATTCTTCACGCAACATCGCCACGAACGCCTCACGCGCCGGGTGTACCCCGGCGTTTTCGTGCCAGTAAAACAGGTTGTCGATCGCCGTCAGTTCGGGAAACTCATAGCCCACGCATCCAGCGCCTTTGGCGTATTGCTCGAACACGCCTTTAGGTACTAATGCCACCCCGGCGCCAGCACTCACGCAACCGACAATCGCCCCGTAACTCGCCAGGCTGACAATCGGCAGCGCCTGCCCCTGACGCAACAGCCAGTGCTCCAGCGCCGCCCGATACGGACAACCCTGCGGCCACATGAACACGGTTTTGTCCTGCAGATCGTGGATGTCGCGCACGGGGCCGAATGACGTCGAGGCAATCAGCAGCAATTCTTCGCGGTACATCGGCGTGCGTTTCAGTTGCGAACGCTCGACGTCCACCGCGACGATCGCACCGTCGAGGCGATGGCTGACGGTGTCGTCGAGTAATTGGCCCCAGGTGCCAGTGGTCAACTCCAGCGCCACCTGCGGATAGCGCTAGTGAAACTTGGCCAACAGTCGGGGCAAACGCCCGGTGGCCGAGGACTCGATCGCGCCGATACGCAGCGGGCCGGACGGTTCGGCGGCGGGATCCACCGCGCGCTTGGCTTCGGCGGTCAGCGCCAGAATCCGCTCGGCATACGCCAGGAACGTCTGCCCCGCCGGGCTGATCCGCAGCCCGCGCCCTTCGCGCAGAAACAGCGCCACACCGAGTTCAGCTTCCAATGCCTTGATCCGTGCGGTGATGTTCGACGGCACGCAAAACAGCTTTTCAGCGGCGCGGGCAATGCTGCCCTCGTCAGCCACGGTCTTGAACATGCGGATCTGCGCCAGCTCCATACTCATCACTCAAAGTGAACATTCGGCGCAGTATAAGTCAGTTGTGGAGACTTGTTCGTCGCCCGGATACTCGGCGCATCAACCCTTGCAGTGCGCCGATCATGCTGACTCCTTCTCCCTTGAAAATCATTCTGACCATGGCCTTCGTGGTTGGCTGCTGGGCCTATTCACCCACCGGCATTCACATCGGCCTGCAAGCCTACGACCCCGGGCATCTGGCGTTGCTGCGGTTTCTGCTGGCGTCGTTGTTCATGGCCGTGATCGCAGCGTTCAAGGGTATTCGCCTGCCGCAACGGCGCGACGTACCGCTGTTGTTCGCCCTGGGATTTTTTGCCGTCAGCCTGCATCACGTGGCGCTGAACATCGGCCAGCAAAGCGTCAGTGCCGGCGCCTCCAGCGTACTGGCACAGTCGAGCCCGCTGTTCAGTACGCTGCTGGCGCGCTACGTGTTCAAGGATCAGGTCAGTGTCTGGCGATGGGGCTGCGTGTTGCTGGGACTGGTCGGCGTGGTGATCGTGGTCAGCGCCGATCGGGGCCTGGGGCAGATCGACGCGCATGGCTTGCTGATCCTGCTGGCAGCGCTGTCATGGAGCATTTACTTCGCCCTGCAAAAACATCACGCCCGGCGTTATGACGGCTTCAGTCTGGCTTGTTACGCGGTGTGGTCGGGGACACTGCTGTTGCTGATTTATCTGCCGGGGCTGGGTGCGGCGGTGGTGAAAGCGCCGCTGCAAGTGCAGTGGGCAGTTCTGGCGTTGGGGGTGTTTCCCAGTGCACTGGCCTATCTGGCCTGGGGCTTTGTGCTCAAGCATGTGGACTTGAGCCGGGCGACGATGACGTTGTACCTGATACCACCGACGGCGATGGGGATTGCTTCACTGGGATTGGGCGAGCGACCGACGCTGATGGTGCTGGCGGGGTCGGCGGTGGTGTTGATCAGTGTGCTGGCGTTGAATCTGGAGCGGCGGGTGGAGGGTCGACCGATTGAGGTCTGATCGAGGTTTTTACTGAGGCTGATGACCCCATCGCGAGCAGGCTCACTCCTACAGGGGGATGCGTTCTACCTGTGGGAGCGAGCTTGCTCGCGAACGGGCCGGCGCAGACTATAAATATCTCGTGCCGGGTTAGCCTCAGCGCCTGTCATCCGACAACGGCGTCGGCTCATCCGCTGGCGGCACATCATCGTCAGCCGCCGGGTCCTTCCAGTCTTCCGGCCGATCAGCATCACTCAACGGATCACGTCCCGGGCTCATGCCCGGCGGCGCATCGTGATCGGCCAGTGTCGGCTCATCCGTGCCGGGCACCGGACGGGTTGGATCGGTCGGCAGCACACCACCCTGAAACAGCAAATCATTAGCCATGACACACCTCACCAAGGAGGTCCGGAGAACCCGGGCCATACAGCTTGGAAGCGTGCATCTGCAGGCGGTGCTATCGAGCAGACCAACGGCAATCAGCCCTGCGCACTGAAGCGGTCGCGGCTGTTGGTCAGGTGCAGCCACATGGCCGCGCGCGCCGCGTCCGGATCCTGCCGCTTGATCGCATTCAGGATCGCTTCGTGCTCCAGATGGGCCAACTGCCCCAGCTTGCTCAGATCCGCCGCGCCACGCTCGGCGGCATTGAGCCGCTGACGTGGAATCATCGCGCTGCCCAGGTGCTGCATGATTTCGCTGAAGCAGACGTTGCCGGTGGCTTCGGCAATAAGCAGATGAAAACGTCGATCAGCCTCGACACAACTGTCATTGCTGTCCAGCAAACGCTGATAGTCATCCAGCGCCTGACGCATTTGCAGCAATTGCTGCTCGCTGCGACGTGACGCGGCCAACGCCGCAGCCTGCGTCTCCAGGCCCATGCGCAATTCCAGAATGCTGCGCACCCCGAGAGCGGTGTCGACATTCAGGCGCAAGCCCTGCTCGGCAGCGCGCTCGATGACAAAACTGCCGATGCCGTGCCGCGTCTCGACCAGGCCCGAGGCCTGCAACTTGGAAATCGCTTCGCGCACCACCGTGCGACTGACGCCGTGCTCCTGAACGATGGCGTTCTCCGACGGCAGCTTGTCGCCGGGCGACAACTGGCCAAGCAGGATGCTCTGGGTGAGTTTCTCCACCAGATCGTGTGCGAGGTTGTGTGCACGTTTGGGCGCAGGGGCGTCGAGGTCTTCTTGCATGATCGGTTCCGGTCATCGGGGCTTGTCGATCGTAGCACTGCGCGGTGGCTGACGAGATCGATTTTAGCGCTGAAACAGCCAGCAACTTGTATGACAACATTCAATAAAACGAAAAAAACCGCAACAACCAAGCCCTACGCCCTGTTTGAAAATTTGGATCGCGAACCGAAATGCACGTCTGATGGGTGCGATTTGAACCAATGAAAACGGGGACAAATCCCAAAAAGAAATAAAAAATCTGTTCACCAGACAAATTTAATCGCTCCACCCCACTTGTAGGACAAAAAATCCCAGTTGTATGATGTCTATCAACAACGCAGCATCCAGCCCTACCCCGCATAAAAATAATCAGTGGGAGAAAACCAAGTGAAAACCTCCGTCTCCGGGATGAACGAGGGCGTCGATTCGACACTCGCGTCCGCCATCTCGAAAGTGAAACGCCACGTCCTGCCGCTCTTCGTGATCATGTTCATTGTCAATTACATTGACCGGGTGAACATCGGTTTCGTCCGCACTCACATGGAACATGACCTGGGCATTGGTGCTGCCGCCTACGGCTTCGGCGCCGGTCTGTTCTTCATCGGTTACGCGCTGTTCGAAGTGCCGTCCAACGTGCTTTTGCAGAAAGTCGGCGCGCGTATCTGGCTCACCCGCATCATGCTCACCTGGGGCCTGGTCGCCGCCGGCATGGCGTTCATCCAGAACGAAACGCACTTTTACATCCTGCGCTTTCTGCTCGGCGTGGCCGAAGCCGGGTTCTTTCCCGGGGTGATCTACTACTTCACGCGCTGGCTACCCGGCGCCGAACGCGGCAAGGCAATCGCGATTTTCCTCAGCGGCTCAGCGGTCGCCTCGCTGATCTCCGGCCCGTTGTCCGGCCTGCTTTTGCAGATCAATGGCCTGGGCCTGCACGGCTGGCAATGGATGTACTTCATCGAGGGGATGTTTTCCGTGGGGCTGTGTGTGTTCGTGTGGTTCTGGCTCGACGCCAAACCCCACGACGCAAAATGGCTGACCCGCGCCGAACAGGACGCACTGGTCAGCGCCATCGATGATGAACAGAAGGCCCGCGAAGCCGCGACGCCGATCCGCCCGTCGATGGGCAAACTGCTCAAGGACCGGCAGATCATCCTGTTTTGCCTGATCTACTTTTTTATCCAGCTGACGATCTACGCCGCGACGTTCTGGCTGCCGAGCATCATCAAGAAAATGGGCGAGATGAGTGACTTCCAGGTCGGGCTGTTCAACTCGATTCCATGGTTGCTGTCGATCGTCGGCATGTACGCCTTCGCCGCCTTCTCGGCCAAGTGGAAGCACCAGCAGGCCTGGGTCGCCACCGCGTTGTTGATCGCCGCGGCGGGGATGTTCATGTCCACCACCGGCGGGCCGATCTTCGCCTTTGTCGCGATCTGTTTTGCCGCGCTGGGCTTCAAGTCCGCCTCATCGTTGTTTTGGCCGATTCCGCAGGCCTATCTGGATGCACGGATCGCCGCGGCAGTGATCGCACTGATCAACTCGGTGGGCAACCTCGGCGGCTTCGTCGCGCCGACCACCTTCGGCCTGCTCGAAGAACACACTGGTTCGATTCAGGGCGGCCTCTATGGCCTGGCCGCGACTTCGATCATCGCCGCGATCATCGTCTTCGCTGCACGTACCACCCCGAAACCCGCTGCTGACCTCGCCGTGGCCGAGGCCGCGCCAAAGCACGCATGACTTCCTTTTTAAAGATGCTGACAAGGATAAAAACATGACCGCACACGACACTGCCAAAGCGCCAATCATCACTGACATGCAGGTGATTCCCGTGGCCGGCCACGACGGCATGCTGCTCAACCTGAGCGGCGCCCACGGGCCGTTTTTCACCCGCAATATCGTCATTCTCAAGGACAACGCCGGCCACACTGGCGTCGGTGAAGTGCCCGGTGGCGAGCGCATCCGGCAGACGCTGGAGGACGCCCGCAGCCTGGTGCTCGGCAGCACAATCGGCAACTATCAGAAGATCCTCAATCAGGTGCGCCAGACCTTCGCCGAGCGTGATGCCGGCGGCCGTGGCCTGCAGACGTTCGACCTGCGCATCACCATCCACGCGGTCACCGGACTCGAAGCTGCCCTCCTCGACTTGCTCGGGCAACACCTCGACGTACCGGTCGCGGCGCTGCTCGGCGAAGGCCAGCAACGCGATCAAGTGAAGATGCTCGGTTATCTGTTTTATGTCGGCGATCAACGCGAGACCAACCTCGCCTACCGCAGCGAACCGGACGCCGATAACGACTGGTTCCGCGTGCGTCACGAGAAGGCCATGAGCGCCGAAGCGGTAGTGCGTCTGGCTGAAGCGGCCCAGGCGAAATACGGTTTCCAGGACTTCAAACTCAAAGGCGGCGTGCTTAGCGGCGACGCGGAAATCGAAGCGGTGACGGCACTGGCCAAACGCTTTCCCGAGGCGCGTATCACGCTTGATCCGAACGGCGCCTGGTCACTGAAAGAAGCGATCCGCCTGTGCCGCGATCAACATAAGGTGCTGGCTTACGCCGAAGACCCGTGCGGTGCGGAAAACGGTTACTCGGGGCGCGAAGTCATGGCCGAGTTCCGCCGCGCAACCGGACTGAAGACGGCGACCAACATGATCGCCACCGACTGGCGCGAGATGGGCCACGCCATTCAGCTGCAGTCGGTGGACATTCCGTTGGCCGACCCGCACTTCTGGACCATGCAAGGCTCGGTACGTGTCGCGCAGTTGTGCCATGAGTGGGGCCTGACCTGGGGCTCACACTCCAACAATCACTTCGATATCTCGCTGGCGATGTTCACCCATGTCGCGGCGGCGGCACCGGGCGACATCACCGCCATCGACACGCACTGGATCTGGCAGGACGGCCAGCGCCTGACCAAGGCACCGCTGCAAATTGTCGACGGTTGCGTGCAAGTGCCGCAGAAACCTGGGCTGGGGGTGGAGCTGGACATGGATCAGCTGGCCAAGGCCCACGAACTGTACAAAGGCATGGGTCTCGGCGCGCGGGATGACAGTGTGGCGATGCAGTTTTTGATACCGGAGTGGACGTTCGATAACAAGCGGCCGTGTCTGGTGCGCTGAATTCTGATCTGCAGTCCACTGCCGTCCCTGTGGGAGCGGGCTTGCTCGCGAAGGCGGTGCATCAGTCAATATTTGAGTTGACTGACACGCCGCCTTCGCG
>NZ_JASCPO010000292.1:0-6313 GCF_029960145.1 Pseudomonas sp. PS01299
GGGCTTGCTCGCGAAGGCGGAGTGTCAGTCGACATAAATTAATCTGACACACCGCTTTCGCGAGCAAGCCCGCTCCCACAGGGGGTTTGTGTTGCTCAGAGGAGTTGGTTTGATTGAATCAAGCCAACCCCGGCCGTCTGCATCCGCTCCATCGCCGCTGCCAGTGACCCATCCCTGTCAATGGCACGACAGGCGTCCAGCACCACGAACGCGTTGAACCCCGCCGCCCGGGCATCCAGCGCGGAAAACATCACACAGAAATCCAGCGCCAGACCGACCATGTACACCGTGTCGATACCGCGTTCTTTCAGGTATCCGGCCAGACCGGTGGTGGTGCACCGGTCCGCCTCGAGAAACGCCGAATAGCTGTCGATGTCCGGATTACAGCCCTTGCGGATGATCAGTTGCGCGTGCGGCAGGTTCAGCTCGGGGTGAAACTCGGCACCGGATGTGCCTTGCACACAATGCTCCGGCCAGAGTACCTGCTCGCCGTAGGGCAACTGAATTACCTCGTAAGGCTGGTGTCCGGGGTGGCTTGAGGCAAAGGACGCGTGGCCGCTCGGGTGCCAGTCCTGGGCAATCACCACCTGTTTGAACAGGCCACCGAGGCGATTGATCAGCGGCACGATCTGATCGCCTTCGGGCACGGCCAACTGGCCGCCGGGGATGAAGTCGTTCTGCACGTCAATGACCAGCAGGGCGGTGCGGGGTGAAATCTGCATCGGGGCTTCCTCCTTGGATAATCACCCGCTCAGCATAGTGGAGCGGCACTCACGCGCCCAGCTTGTCGACCAGGTGTTTTGCCAGGTCTTCCAGCGCTGGCGCCGGGTTGTGGCCGATCAACATCCACGCATGCTCACCTTCGGTCCAGTACACCACGTTCATTTCGTGGCGCCGTTCGTGCTCCAAAGGCTGGCTGCCACTGTTGGAGCGAGTCACGCACAAGGCCAGCGGCCCGTGTTTCGCATCGAGATAGGTCAGTTGCGCAATCGGCACACCGTCGTACTCGAGCATTTGTGCACGCTTGAGTTCGGCGCCCGGTAACCTCACCAGTGCCGGCGACAGACTCAGCCCCAATTGTGCATCCACCGCACGCAGTTGCGCGCGCTGGCTGGCTTCGTCACTGGGCAGGTGATCTAGCGTTTGCGGCACATACAGCGCCATATAGTCGCCCACCAAGGCGCGCCAGTTATGCGCTTGCTGTGACTGCCAGGCGAGAAACAGGCGATCGGCCAACACGCCGCCCGCCAGCAGACTCGCGGCGGCCGCACCGATGAACCAGCGTCGACTCAGGCCAGGCCGCTGGGGGGAGGGGATGGCATCGAGGCGCGCCTGCAAACGTTCCAGCGGTGCCTGTAGCGCCAGTTCGTCATAGGCATCCTTGTACGGCAGGCTGCTGCGTTCGAACCATTGCACGCGCAGGCTGAGCAACGGGTCGTCGGCAATCGCGCTGTCGAGCTGGCTGCGATACGCGGGGTCCAGCTCGTCATCGAGGTAGGCCACCAGTTGTTCGTCGGAGGGCTTGTTCATGGGCGGTCACCTCCGGTGGTTTTCGGCACGGCTTGCAGGGGCGGGTATTCGGCCAGTTTCAGGCGCGCGGTGGCCAGACGGCTCATCACCGTGCCGATCGGCACCTGCAGGATCTCGGCGACTTCACGGTAGGACAGGCCTTCGACATAAGCCAGATACACGGTTTCGCGCTGGGTTTCCGGCAACGCATCGACCCGGCGAATCACTTGCGCCGCCATCACATGAGTCTGCGCGGCGTATTCGCCATCGAAGGCCAGTTGCGCGTCGGCATCGACCTGACCGGCGCCCTGACGCACCCGACGCGCGCGCACTTCGTTGAGCCAGATTGAATGCAGGATGCTCAGCAGCCAGCGATCCATGCGCGTGCCGGCCATATATTGGCCGGCACGTTCCAGCGCCCGCACACACGTGGCCTGCACCAGATCCTCGGCCACGTGACGATTGCGCGACAGCAGCAGGCCGTAGCGCCACAGCCGCGCCAGATGCTGTCCGAGTTCCGCTCTGAATGCCTGATCGCTGACGATGATGGCGTTCCTTTATCTATGTCAGGTTTTCGATGAATCGTTGATGGCTTCAGCCAGGTCCTGGTATTCCTCGCAGGCGGTGCCGCAAATCGATTTGATCTGCTGCAATTGCTCCTGCGCCAGGTCGACGCGGCCTTTGATCACATAGGCCTCGCCGAGGTATTCACGCACTTGCGCGTACTGCGGATCGAGTTTCACCGATTGCAGGTAATAGCCGATGCCTTCATCGGTACGCCCCAGTTTTCGCGTGGCGTAACCGCGATAGTTGAGGGCTTTGGCGGTGTTCGGTTGTTGCAGGGTGTCGAGCAGGGCCAGGGCCTCTTCGTAGCGACCGTCCTTGGCCAATCGGTAGGCATAGTCGGTGCGATCGGCATCCCGTACGGCGCTGCTGGTCTGCAGCACACATTTCTGTGATTTGCTGTCCCAGACCTGGCCTTTGGGGCAGTTGGGCTTCTGCACGGGCGCGCTTTCATCACCGTTGGCAAACGCCATCGATGCGGACAACACGGTGACCAGCAGCAACGGGGCGGCGAACATAACGGAACGGATAGTCATGGGCAAGGCTCCACAGAGGGTTATGTTTCACTTTGAACACCACAGCCCGGCATTTTATTCATTGCTTTGTCAGGCTCTGTTCAAGGTACGCGCAAATCGCGGCGTTATGCTCGGCTACGCCCGCCGTCCATCCAGCGCTTTGCCATGCCCCGGCGCTGACACACGAGGAACTGCCATGAAAGATCAGGTCCATCATTCCGCTGCTGCCGGCTACAAGACTGCCGCTGACACCTACATCAAGGGCCGCCCGGACTATCCGCCGCAGGTCAGTCAGTGGCTGACCCAGACGTTGGGTCTGGACAATCACAAGACTGTCATCGATCTGGGCGCCGGCACCGGCAAGTTCACCGGCCGGCTGGCGGCCACCGACGCGCAGGTGATCGCCGTGGAACCGGTGGCGCAGATGCTGGAAAAACTTTCCGCTGCCTGGCCGCAGGTGTTGGCGGTGAGCGGTAACGCGACCGATCTGCCACTGCCTGACGCGTCGGTGGATGCAGTGGTCTGTGCGCAGGCGTTCCATTGGTTCGCCACCCCGGAAGCCCTGACGGAAATCGCCCGCGTGCTCAAGCCTGGCGGCAGACTCGGGCTGATCTGGAACCTGCGCGATACACAGGTCAGCTGGGTGCCGAAACTCGACGCTATCGTGAATGCGCTGGAGGGGGACACGCCGCGTTACTACACCGGCCAATGGCGTCAGGCGTTTCCGCATCCGGCGTTCGGGCCGTTGCAGTCGCAGCAGTTTCATCATGGGCACACCGGCTCGCCCGAGGACGTGATCTTCAATCGGGTGCGCTCCACCAGTTTCATTGCGGCCTTGCCGCAGGCGCAGCGCGACAAGGTTGATGAGCAGATTCGCGCGTTGATTGCCTCGGAACCGGCGTTGCGTGGGCGGCATGTGCTGACGGTGCCTTATGAGACGGCGGCGTATGTGGCAGTGAAGGTTAGTTAGATCGGCGGTGAGCCTATCGCGGGCAAGCCACGCTCCCACAGGTCTTGGGTGGATCACAAAGTCTGTGATCAAACCTGACCCTGTGGGAGCGGGCTTGCTCGCGAAGAGGCCAGCCCTGTCACCCCATTTCTCGAAGCAGTCCCGCATTTGGCCGAACCGCCATCGTCATGCCTTGGTATAGTTCGGGCCTCATTTTCAGCCCGGTAAAGGATCACTGCCATGACTCAATACACCGCCTTCAGCGTCGAACTGGCCGACAACATCGCGCATGTGCAGATCAATCGCCCGGAAAAGATCAACTCGATGAACGCCGCGTTCTGGAGCGAGATCGTCGAGATTTTCCAGTGGATCGATGACACCGATGAAGTGCGGGTGGTGGTGCTGAGCGGCAACGGCAAACACTTTTCCTCCGGCATCGACCTGATGATGCTCGCCGGCGTCGCCAACGAACTGGGCAAGGACGTCGGCCGTAACGCGCGCCTGCTGCGGCGCAAGATTCTCACCCTGCAAGCCTCGTTCAATGCTGTCGACAACTGCCGCAAACCGGTACTGGCGGCGATTCAGGGCTACTGCCTCGGCGGTGCGATCGACCTGATCGCCGCGTGCGACATGCGCTACGCCGCCGAAGACGCGCAATTCTCGATCAAGGAAATCGATATCGGCATGGCTGCCGATGTTGGCACTTTGCAACGGTTGCCACGGATCATCGGGGACGGCATGCTGCGTGAACTGGCTTACACCGGGCGCACTTTCGGCGCAGATGAAGCGCGCAGCATCGGTCTGGTCAATCGTGTTTACGCTGACAAGGAGCTGCTGCTCGAAGGCGTGATGGACATTGCTCGCGAGATCGCCAGCAAATCGCCAATCGCGGTCACCGGCACCAAGGAAATGATCAGCTACATGCGCGACCATCGCATCGATGACGGCCTCGAATACGTTGCCACCTGGAACGCCGCCATGTTGCAATCCACCGACTTGCGCGTGGCCATGGCCGCCCATATGAGTAAACAGAAACCCGAATTTCTGGATTGAGAAACCATGACAGCTCGCTGGACCACTGCAGTACTGGACACCGATCAACCCGGCGGCTGGGCCGTGGCTCGCAGCCCCGAAGGCTTTCTGTTCGATGACAACGGCGCGCTGTTCCCGCGGGAATGGCTCAAGCGTCAGGAGTTGTCGATTCTCACCGAACACGGCATCGGCCATCTCGATGGCGAGCCGGTGTATCTGCTGGAATTGCACAGCTCCAGCGACGTGCCGGGCTGCAACTGGAAAGGCCTGCGGGCATTCATGCTCGAAGGCGATCACACCGTCTATAAAGTGCTGGGCTATGCCGCGCAGATCGGCACCTGGGCGCGTGAACATCGCTTCTGCGGCAACTGTGGGCAGGCGATGACCCAGGTGCCGCGCGAGCGAGCGATGTATTGCCAGCCGTGCGACCTGCGCAGTTACCCGCGGATTTCGCCGAGCATGATCGTGCTGGTGACCCGTGGCGACGAGATCCTGCTGGCGCGCTCACCGCGTTTCGTCAGCGGGGTCTACAGCACGCTGGCCGGGTTCGCCGAGCCGGGCGAGTCGGCGGAGGATTGCCTGATTCGCGAAGTACGCGAGGAAGTCAGCATCGAAGTGAAGAACATCCAGTACATGGGCAGCCAGTGCTGGCCGTTCCCGCATTCGATGATGCTCGGCTTCCATGCCGAATACGCCGGGGGCGAGATCGTCTGCCAGGAAGACGAGATCGAAGACGCCCAATGGTTCAACGTGCACGATCTGCCGCCGTTGCCGGCGTCAAAATCGATTGCCCGTTACCTGATCGACGTCTACGTGGCCCGCCGCTTAGGCCACGCTGAACCAGTGTTGCCAGGCTAGGCGCACGGTCAAACCCAATACCACGGTGATGAACACCGGACGAATGAACTTGGCGCCGCCGCTGATCGCGGTGCGCGCCCCGAAGAACGCGCCGACCATCACCGACAGGCCCATGCTCAGGCCGATGATCCAGTCCACTTGCCCGGAAAACACGAACACCGACAGCGCCGCGATGTTGCTGACGAAGTTCATGCTGCGCGCCACACCGCTGGCCTTGACCAGGTCGATCGGGTAGAGCAGCAGGCTGCTGACGGTCCAGAACGCACCCGTGCCAGGGCCGGCCACGCCGTCGTAGAAACCGAGGCTGAAGCCTTGGGTCGATTGCCATTTCTTCTTGATCGGCGCGTCGCTGTCCAGCGGCGCTTTGGGCGTGCCGCCGAACAACAGATACAGGCCACAGGCGAAGACGATCACCGGCAGCATCTTGTTCAGCCATTCCGCCGGCAGGTAGTGCGCGACGATGGCACCGGTGAGCGCGCCGACCAGGGTGCCGACGATCGCGTGCATCCACTGCCGGGGGTGGAACAGTTTGCGTCGGTAGAAGGTGAAACTGGCGGTGGCCGAGCCGAACGTCGAACTCAGTTTGTTGGTGCCCAGTACCAGGTGCGGCGGCAGGCCGGCGGTGAGCAGCGCCGGGGTGGTCAACAGACCGCCGCCGCCGGCAATGGCGTCGATGAAACCGGCAATGAAAGCGACAAGGGCCAGGATGGCCAGGGTGGTGAGGTCAACGCTGAGTTCGAAAGGCATGGAATCGGCTTATTCGGCAGGGCGCAGAAGGGCTGCGGGAGGTCGGTCATGTTACCTGTATCCGGCTTTTGCGGCGACCCGTCGGACGCCTTCGCGAGCAAGCCCGCTCCCACATTCTGGAACGCATTCAACCTGTGGG
>NZ_JASCPO010000293.1:0-6250 GCF_029960145.1 Pseudomonas sp. PS01299
TTATGCCAACTCTATTTCGACCGCCCTATTCCCTTCGCTACCAAGCCCGCTCCCACAGGATTTGTGTTGGATAGATAGAATTGTTTGCACCACCGACCTTGGTGGGAGCGAGCTTGCTCGCGAAAGCGGTGATTCAGTCAACCTGATATCGACAGACAGATAGCCTTCGCGAGCAAGCCCGTTCCTACAGGGGAGTCAGCTGACTTCGGTTATCTCAACCGCGAATAAACGCCAGCAAATCGGCATTGATCGTCGCCGCCTCAGTCGTCGGCATCCCGTGCGGAAACCCCGGATATGACTTCAGCGTGCCATTTGGCAGCAGTTTCGCCGACAAAGGCCCCGAGTTCGCATACGGTACGATCTGATCGTCCTCGCCATGCATCACCAGCACCGGCACGGTGACTTTCTTCAGGTCTTCAGTGAAATCGGTCTGCGAGAACGCAACGATCCCGTCGTAATGCGCCTTGGCGCCGCCGATCATGCCCTGACGCCACCAGTTGCCGATGATCCCCTCAGACGGCTTGGCCCCGGGGCGGTTATAGCCATAAAACGGCCCGCTGGGGATATCGCGGTAGAACTGCGCACGATTGTCCGCCAGTTGCGCCTGAAAATCGTCGAACACCGATTTCGGCAAGCCACCCGGATTGCTTTCGGTCTGCACCATCAACGGTGGCACCGCGCTGATCAACACGCCTTTGGCGACGTTGTCCTGACCATGACGGGCGATGTAGTGGATGACCTCGCCGCCGCCGGTGGAGTGGCCGACATGCACCACGTTCTTCACCCCCAGGTGCTGAACCACCGCCAGCGCATCGTCGGCGTAATGGTCCATGTCATGGCCGTCCCAGACCTGACTCGACCTTCCGTGCCCCCGGCGGTCATGGGCGATCACTCGAAAACCCTGGCCCAGGAAGAACAGCATCTGCGCATCCCAGTCATCCGAGCTGAGCGGCCAGCCGTGGTGGAAGTGGATCACCGGGGCGTCCTTCGGGCCCCAGTCCTTGTAGAAAATATCGACGCCGTCTTTGGTGGTGACAAATCCCATGTTCGCGACTCCTGAGCATTGTGATGGGTTACCGCGCTCGTCGCAGACCGGTCGTGAGGGTTCGGATAAGCGCCGTTATCAGCCAGAGGATTAAAGTCGACATTTTTGCGATAGGGCATGACCGGTGGTCGCCACGTCTGGCTTCACGCGCAAATTAGGCTTTGCTGAAAGGGATAAGCCGAGGCGCGCACAGGCTTCGATGGCCGTAACGACGCCCCTTCAGAACACCGTGAGTCTGAGGAAAATCCCCGATGCTGACCTTGAATATCAATGGCAAGGATCAGGAGCTCGATGTGCCGGCCGACATGCCGTTGCTCTGGGTCCTGCGTGACGTTGCGCACCTGACCGGTACCAAATTCGGCTGTGGCATGGCCCAGTGCGGCGCCTGCACCGTACACGTCGATGGCGCACCATTGCGTGCCTGTATCACGCCCGCCACCGCGGTGGCCAACGGGCAGAAAATTCTCACCATCGAAGGCCTTTCGACCGATGGCTCGCACCCGGTGCAGCAGGCCTGGGCCGAACTTGATGTGGTGCAGTGCGGCTACTGCCAGTCGGGGCAGATCATGTCTGCCGCCGCGCTGCTGGCGAAAATCCCCAAGCCCACCGACAGCGATATCGATCAGGCGCTCTCCGGCAATATTTGCCGCTGCGGTACCTATCCGCGAATCCGCGCGGCTGTGAAACGTGCGGCCGAGATCGGCTGATTGGGAGACAGACGATGAACAGTCCTGTATCGCGTCGCGGATTTCTCAAGGGCAGTGCCGTGCTGGGGGGCGGTCTGGTGGTGGCGTTCGTCGTGCCTGGTGCCCATCGTTTTGCTCTGGCGGCGGAGAATGAAGGCAAGGTCTTCGCGCCGAATGCGTTTTTGCGCATTGCCGCCGACAACAGCGTGACGGTGTTGCTCGGGCATTCGGAAATGGGTCAGGGCATCTGGACCGGTCTGACCATGCTGATCGCCGAAGAACTGGACGCCGACTGGTCGACGATCCGCGTCGAACACTCGCCGGCCTCAGCGGCGAATTACGGCATGCCCGCGTTTGGCGGGATGCAGATTACTGGCGGCTCGACCTCGACCTGGATGGAATTCGACCGCTACCGGCTCGCCGGGGCCACGGCGCGGCAGATGCTGGTGGAAGCGGCGGCCAAGCGCTTCAACGTCGCTGCGTCGACTATTCGCACCGAGTCCGGCGTAGTGATCGCCGGCGATAAACGCGCGACGTACGGCGAACTGGCGGACGCCGCCGGGCAACTGCCAGTGCCGGATCCAAAGTCGATCACCTTCAAGGAGGCCAAGGACTGGAAAGTCATCGGCAAACCGACCAAACGCCTCGATACCCCGGAGAAAATCACTGGCCGCGCCAAGTTTGGCATGGACGTGCAATTCGAGGGCTTGATGACTGCGATGGTCGCCCGTGCGCCGGTGTTCGGTGCCACGGTCAAATCCTTCGAGGGCGCCGAGGCACTGGCGGTGCCCGGTGTGCACAAAGTGGTACAGGTGCCGACCGGTGTGGCGGTGATTGCCGATCATTACTGGGCGGCGAAACTTGGTCGCGATGCGCTGAAGGTCGATTGGGATCTCGGGCCGCACGCTGACCTGAGCAGCCAGGGCCTGCTCGACAGTTTCCGCAAACTGGCAGCGACACCGGGCACTTCCGCCAGCCAGGCTGGGGATCCGAAAGGCAACTTCGACAAGGCGGCGAAGAAAATCGACGTCGAATACAGCGTGCCGTATCTGGCGCACGCACCGATGGAACCGCTGAACTGCACAGTGAAGATCAGCGCCGAAAAGTGCGAGATCTGGACCGGCACGCAATTCCAGACCCTCGATCAGATGGTCGCCGGCAAGATCACCGGACTCAAACCGGAACAGGTGGAAATTCACACCGAATTTCTCGGTGGCGGCTTCGGGCGTCGGGCCAATCCGACCTCGGACTTCGTCGCCGAAGCGGTGCAAGTGGCGAAAGCCGCCGGGCTGCCGGTGAAAACCGTGTGGTCGCGCGAGGACGACATTCGCGGCGGGTATTACCGCTCGATGTTCCTGCATCAGGCACGCATAGGCCTGGACGGGCAGGGCATGCCGCTGAGCTGGCAGCATGTGCTGGTCGGCCAGTCGATCATGGCCGGCACCATGCTCGAACAGACCATGGTCAAGAACGGCATCGACGCGACTTCGGTCGAAGGTGTGGCCGACAGCCCGTATATCAAGGGCCTGGCCCATCAACAGGTCGAGCTGCATTCGCCGCAGACCGGAATCAATGTGCTGTGGCTGCGTTCGGTGGGGCACAGCCACACCGCGTTCGTCATGGAGTCGCTGATCGATGAGATGGCCACGGCGGCGGGCAAGGACCCGATCGAATATCGACGCACCTTGCTCAAGGACCATGCGCGGCATCTCGGGGTGCTGAATCTGGCGGTGGAGAAGGCCAACTGGACAGCGCCGTTGCCTGACGGGCATGCATTGGGCGTGGCGGTACACGAGTCGTTCGGCAGTTATGTGGCGCAGGTGGCCGAGGTCTCGCAGGACAATCTGGCGATTCGCGTGCACCGCGTGGTGTGTGCGGTGGATTGCGGGATAGCGGTCAACCCGCAGAGCATCGCGGCGCAGATGGAATCGTGCATCACCTTTGGCCTGGGCATGGCGCTGCACAGCAAACTGACGCTCAAGGATGGCGCGGTGGTGCAGTCCAATTATCACGATTACCAGGTGCTGCGGCTCAACGAGATGCCGCTGGTCGAGGTGCATATCGTGCCCAGCAGCGACAAACCCGGCGGCATCGGCGAGGCCGGTGTTCCGCCCACCGCGCCGGCGGTGGCCAACGCGGTGTATGCGCTGACCGGGCAACGCCTGCGTGAACTGCCGCTGCAACTGTCGGGGGTGTGAGATGAAACGACATCTGCTGTTGGGCACGGTGATACTGCTGGGGCTGGGCGGCTACGCCTCGGACCTGTTCGCCGATGATCAGGAAGCGCTCAAGGCGTTCGGCACGGTGCAGAAGGTGTTCCAGAGCCCGCGCTGCCAGAACTGCCACATCCCCGGCGACTCGCCGCTGCAGTTCGATGCGGGCAAACCACACGCGATGAATGTGGTGCGTGGCATGGACGGCAAGGGCGCCGCCGGTTTGCCCTGCGCCACCTGCCACGCCGAGAGCAATCCGCCGGCCAGTTATGGCCCGCATGCACCTCCGGGAGCGCCGCACTGGAGCTTGCCTCCGGCGGCGCACAAGATGGCGTGGATCGGCCTGCCGCCGGACAAGTTGTGCGCAATGATCAAGGATCGTTCGAGCAATGGCGACCGTGATTTCGCCGCGCTGATCAAACATGTCAGCGACGACAAACTGGTGTTGTGGGGATGGAATCCCGGGGCAGGGCGCACGCCGGTACCGGTACCGCATGACATTTTTGTGGCCCAGTTCAAGCTTTGGGCCGATGCTGGCGGGCCATGTCCGGTGGCGGGCGGTTGAGTGTGTGAGTCGCTGGCGAATCAAGCTACTCTAACGGTCATTGACCCTGATGGAGTGCGTGATGCTGGCCCCGATCAAACCCGCCAATGAAGCCACCCGAATTCAAGCGCTGCACGGCTTGAAGGTTCTTGATTCGGCGCCGGAGGAGCGTTTTGACCGGCTCACGCGGCTGGCCAAACGCCTGTTCAACGTGCCGATTGCGCTGGTGACGCTGGTGGACAAGGATCGGCAGTGGTTCAAGTCGTGCGTCGGCCTCGAGGTCAACGAAACCCCGCGTGATGTGTCGTTCTGTGGGCACGCGATTCTTCAGGACGAATTGCTGCTGGTGCCTGATGCCAAGCAGGACAAGCGCTTTCATGACAATCCGCTGGTCACCGGCGAGCCGAAGATTCGTTTCTACGCGGGCTACCCGCTGACCGTGCCCAACGGCAACAAAATGGGCACGTTGTGCCTGATCGACACCAAGCCGCGTGAACTCGACGACGAGGAGCGTGCCCTGTTGCGCGATCTCGCCGGCATGGCCGAGCAAGAGTTGATGGCGGTGCAGATGGCAAGCATGGACGAGCTGACGCTGCTGTCCAACCGCCGCGGCTTCAAGACCCTGGCCCAGCATGCGCTGGACGCCTGCAAACACCGGGACAAACCGGCGACGCTGCTGTTTTTCGATCTCAATGACTTCAAACAGATCAATGATCGTTACGGCCATGCCGAGGGCGACAGTGCGCTGAAGACCTTTGCCGATGTGCTGCGCATCGCTTTTCGCGAGAGCGACGTGGTCGGGCGCCTGGGCGGTGACGAGTTCGTGGCGCTGCTGACCGGCTCCAGTCACGTCGAAACCACAGCGATCATGGCGCGGCTCAAGGAAATCCTCGACGAGCGCAATGCGATGTTGCAGCGCGGCTACGAGATTCGCTTCAGCGTCGGCCAGATCGAATACGATCCGCAACGCCATGAAACGGTGGATCGACTGCTGGCCGATGCCGACGAGGCGATGTATGCGCACAAGCAGGCGTTGAAACGGCGCTGATTCAGGCCTCATCGCTGGCAAGCCAGCTCCCACAGTTTTATCGGCTGCTCACAAAATCCAGATACACCGCAGAACCCTGTGGGAGCGAGCTTGCTCGCGAAAGCGTCCGGCCAGGCAATATCCATGTTGAATGTGCCAGCCTCTTCGTGAGCAAGCCCACTCCCACAGGTTTGTCGGCTGCTCACAAAATCCAGATACACCGCAAAACAGTGTGGGAGCGGGCTTGCTCGCGAAAGCGTCCGCTCAGGCGATATCCATGTCGAATGTGCCGGCCTCTTCGTGAGCAAGCTCACTCCCACAGGTTTATCGGCTGCTCACAAAATCCAGATACACCGCAAAACAGTGTGGGAGCGAGCTTGCTCGCGAAAGTGTCCGGTCAGGCGATATCCATGTCGAATGTGCCGGCCTCTTCCTGAGCAAGCCCACTCCCACAGTTTTATCGGGTGCCCACAAAATCCAGATACACCGCAGAACCCTGTGGGAGCGGGCTTGCTCGCGAAAGCGTCCGGTCAGGCGATATCCATGTTGAATGTGCCAGCCTCTTCGTGAGCAAGCCCACTCCCACAGGTTTATCGGGTGCTCACAAAATCCAGATACACCGCAGAACCCTGTGGGAGCGGGCTTGCTCGCGAAAGCGTCCGCTCAGGCGATATCCATGTCGAATGTGCCGGCCTCTTCGTGAGCAAGCTCACTCCCACAGGTTTATCGGCTGCT
>NZ_JASCPO010000294.1:0-6219 GCF_029960145.1 Pseudomonas sp. PS01299
GGCTTGCTCGCGAAAGCGGTGAGTCAGTCGACATCGATGTACCTGATACAGCGCTTTCGCGAGCAAGCCCGCTCCCACAGGTGGACATCATCGTTTGTCCGGGTTCAGGCAGTAATGTTCAATCAACTGCCGCAATAGCTGCACGGTAGGCTGCAAACGTGACATTTCAAGGTATTCGCCGGGCTGGTGTGCACAGGCGATGTCGCCGGGGCCGAGCACGATGGTTTCGCAGCCAAGGCGCTGAAGATAAGGCGCTTCGGTGCCGAACGCTACTGCTTCGGCACTGTGACCGGTGAGCTTTTCGGCGATGCGCACCAATTCGGCGTCTTCGGCCTGCTCGAATGGCGGCACTTCCGGGAACAACGGCTTGTAATCGATCTTCACCTGATGCCGCTCGGCCACTGGATTGAGCTTGCGCAGGATTTCCGCACGCAGGACTTTGGGGTCCATGCCCGGCAGCGGACGCAGGTCGAACTCCAGCGAACACTGGCCGCAGATGCGATTCGGATTGTCGCCGCCATGAATACAGCCGAAGTTCATGGTCGGCTGTGGAACGCTGAACTGCGGGTTGTTGAATTCACGCTGCCATAGCAGACGCAAACCGCGCAGCTCGCCAATGGCATCGTGCATCGCTTCGAGGGCGCTGTGGCCCAGGCGCGGATCCGACGAATGGCCGCTCTGCCCGAGGATATCGATGCGCTCCATCATGATGCCCTTGTGCATGCGGATCGGTTTGAGCCCGGTCGGCTCGCCGATCACCGCCGCACGGCCCAGTGGCTTGCCGGCCTCGGCCAGCGCCCGGGCACCGGACATCGAGCTCTCTTCATCACAGGTGGCGAGGATCAGCAGCGGTTGCTTGAACGGCTGGTCGAGCAGCGGCTGCACGGCCTCGATGATCAGCGCGAAAAAACCCTTCATGTCGCAACTGCCCAGCCCGACCCAGCGGCCATCGACTTCGGTGAGTTTCAGCGGATCGGTCTGCCACAGCGCATCGTCGTACGGCACCGTGTCGCTGTGCCCGGCCAATACCAGACCGCCGGGGCCACTGCCAAAACTGGCGAGCAGGTTGAATTTGCCGGGGCTGACCTGCTGGATATCGCAGCTGAAGCCCAGATCCCCCAGCCAACCGGCAAGCAAATCGATCACCGCCCGGTTGGACTGATCCAGGCTCGGTTGGGTGCAACTGACCGACGGTGCGGCGATCAGTGCCGCGAACTGGTCTTGCATGGATGGCAAAGGCATCGCTGACTCCAACTCCCGATTTGAAGTCCATCATAGAGCCATCCGGCGCTCGGAATAAACCGCCGCAGGGCGTAGGAAGTTTGAGTCCTGTACACTGCACGGCCTTGGCAGCCACACATTCCCCCGGCTGCGCTCCCGATCCTGGATTTTCCGGCCATGCAGAAAGAAACCGAAATCAAACTCCGCGTCAGCCGCGAAACCCTCGCTGCCCTGCGCGAGCACCCGCTCCTGAAAAAACGCAACAAAAATGGCTGGGAACGCCGTGAGTTGATGAACCAGTACTTCGACACCCCCGAGCGCGACCTGGCTCAGGCCAAAGTCGCCCTGCGCCTGCGCAAGGACGGTGACGAAGTGATTCAGACCCTCAAGACCCGTGGTCAGAGTGTTGCCGGTCTGTCCGAGCGTAACGAGTACGACTGGAAATTGCCCAAAGCCAAGCTCGACGTGAAGAAACTCGATGGCGAATGCTGGCCCGAGTCGCTGGCCGAGCTGGACAAGAAAACCCTGAAGCCGATCTTCACCACCGATTTCGTCCGCGAGCGTGCGGAAATCGCCTGGGGTCGCGGCAAGGCCAAAGTGGTGATCGAAGCCGCGCTGGACCTCGGTCACGTGGTGGTCGGCAAACAGAAAGAAGAAATCTGCGAGCTGGAACTGGAACTGCGCGAAGGCGAGCCTGCCGCGCTGCTGGAACTGGCCGCCGAACTGGCCGAAACTCTGGCCCTGATGCCCTGCGACATCAGCAAGGCCGAGCGCGGCTACCGTCTGTACGACGCCAACAGCTACTCGCTGAGCCTGCCGGCGCCGCAACTGACCCCGGAAACCCAACTCGACGACGCCTTCGCCGCGCTGGCCTGGCACTTGCTCGGCAGCAGCCAGCGTCTGGCCGAACAATATCGCTTCAACGGCCACTGGCGCCTGCTGCAGGACTGGGTCGAGAACCTCGCGGAAATGCGCGCCCTGCTCAGCAGCCTCGGCCAGGCTGCACCGCGTCCGGCCACTCACGACCTGCGCGTGGCGCTGGATGCACTGCTGGAAGACTGGCGCCCACTGGTTCAGGTCGGTATCGAAGACGAAGACGTACGCAAGGCCGCGCCGGAGCAATTCCTCGAAGAGCTGGAAGACCCGCGCTGGGGCCTGTTCTCGCTGACTGCCTCGCGCTGGCTGCTGGCCCGCACCTGGGCCGCCGAGCGCAACACCCGCGGCAACCGCCAGGGCGCCGCGCAACTGCACAGCTGGCTGCCGCGCATGCTGGGCGAAGAAGCCACGTCCCTGCAATTGCAGCGCTATCAGCAGCAGCCGGAAGATCTGGCCGAGCAACTGCCGCGCATCGAACGCATCCAGGTCTGGCTGCACCACGCGCGTAACGTGCTGGAGATCGCGGAAATGGATCGCCTGTACGGCGAGCTGAACAAACTGGCGCAACTGGCCAACGAGCCGACGATCACTGACGAACTGCTCGATGCGCGCAAGCAGCAGGCGATTGCGGTTTATCAGAATCGTGCGTGGAAAATGCTGCTGCGTATGTAATGACTGTGTGGTGAGGGGACTCATCCCCGATGGACTGCGCAGCAGTCCCTGCTTTCTACTAAAGCGGGGCCGCTTCGCGACCCATCGGGGATAAATCCCCTCGCCACGGAGGCCATCCGTGCTAGACCGGGAGGCTGGTCGTCGACTTGATCTCCGACAGCGCCACAATCGAGTTCACCTCCTGAATCCCTGGCACCAGCGACAGCTTTTCGAAGAAGAATCGCTCATACGCCTCGATGTCCGCCGCGACAATCCGCAACAGAAAATCCACCGCGCCCATCAGCACATAGCACTCCAGCACTTCCGGAAAACCGCGAATTGCCTCGGTGAATTCGGTGAAGTTCGAACGCCCGTGGGCGTTGAGTTTGATCTCGGCGAAGATCTGCGTGTTCAGGCCGATCTTCTTGCGATCAAGCAAGGTCACCTGCCCGCGAATGATCCCCTCCTCCTTCATCCGCTGAATCCGCCGCCAGCACGGCGATTGCGACAGTCCCACCTGCTCGGCGATCTGCGCGCTGGACAGTGACGCGTCCTCTTGCAGCAAGGCGAGAATCCGCCGGTCGTAGCTGTCCAGCTCGCTATGCATAATCAATCCTCAAAATGATCATTTTGCGAATCGTTCAAGTCGAGCAATCCGCGAATCCGCTCATCTTAGACAAGAAATGCCCGACACCGAATGTAAAAATTCCTCCACTGACTCTGGAGACCGGACATGCCTCACCTCGAAGCCGTGAATACCCCTGCGCCCCGCGCCGATGTGTGGAACGTCAACAATGCCCACTGCTGTGCGCGTTACCAGTTGCTCGCCGAAGCCGAGCCGGATCTGTTGGTGCGGGTGCTGAATCTGTTTGCGCTGCAATTCCTCACGCCGCAACAGGTCCACGTCGAACGGCTCGACGATCTGCTGTCGATCGATATCGTCATTGATGGTCTGAGCTGGCATCGCGCCCAGGTGATTGCGGAAAAACTTCGTAACCTGATCAGTGTCTGCTCGGTGAACCTGCAAGACGCCGACACGGCGTGGGCTGCGCCGGCCCAGGCGTCCGGCTGACAAATCCGGCAACGGCTTTGTCGGGTAGTGGCCCAACAGTCTGCGGGGCCACGACTATCCTTTGCGCACAGTCGTTCAAAAGGAGCCCGCATGTCCGTTCAACTCGCCACTCAGGACCGCTGGCTGGATCTCAACGATGTGTTGCGTGAACTGGTCGCCCAGGGTTTTATCAGCCAGGACTCGGCGGAGCAGGCGCTCAACGCCCGCCGCCGCCATGCGACCCACGGCCAGCAACATCCGCTGGAGTTCATCGCCAGCCAGCAACTGGATGACCTCAGCCGTCCAGGCAAACATCTGGACCTGGAAAGCCTGACCCTGTGGCTGGCGCAGCAGGCCGGCCAGCCGTACATGCGCATCGACCCGTTGAAGATCAACGTAGCCGCCATCACCCCGCTGATGTCCTACGCCTTTGCCCAACGGCACAAGATTCTCGCGGTGGCGGTCGACCGCGATGCGGTGGTCGTGGCCAGCGCCCAGCCCTACGTCACCGGTTGGGAGGCTGACTTGACCCACGTGCTGAAGCTGCCGATCAAACGGGTGGTCGCCAACCCGGTGGACATCCAGCGCTTCAGCGTCGAGTTCTTCCGCCTCGCCAAATCGGTCAGCGGCGCCAACAACGCCGATCAGCAAAACGGCAACCTCGGTAACTTCGAACAACTGCTCAACCTCGGCGCCAGTGATCAGGAACCGGACGCCAACGACGCGCATATCGTCAATATCGTCGACTGGCTGTTCCAGTACGCCTTCCAGCAGCGCGCCAGCGATATCCACATCGAACCGCGCCGCGAACAGGGCACCGTGCGTTTCCGCATCGATGGCGTGCTGCACAACGTCTATCAATTCCCGCCGCAGGTGACCATGGCGATCGTCAGTCGCCTGAAAAGCCTCGGGCGGATGAACGTCGCCGAGAAGCGCAAACCCCAGGACGGCCGGGTCAAGACCAAGACCCCGGACGGTGGCGAGGTGGAGCTGCGGCTCTCAACGCTGCCCACCGCATTTGGCGAAAAAATGGTCATGCGGATCTTCGACCCGGAAGTGCTGCTCAAGGACTTCGATCAGTTGGGCTTTTCCGCCGACGACCTGCGCCGCTGGCAGGACATGACCCGTCAGCCCAACGGCATTATTCTGGTGACCGGGCCCACTGGTTCGGGCAAGACCACCACGCTCTACACCACGCTGAAAAAACTGGCGACGCCGGAGATCAACCTCTGCACCATCGAAGACCCGATCGAAATGGTCGAGCCGGCGTTCAACCAGATGCAGGTGCAGCACAACATCGACCTGAGTTTCGCCGCCGGCGTGCGTGCGCTGATGCGGCAAGACCCGGACATCATCATGATCGGCGAGATCCGTGACCTGGAAACCGCAGAAATGGCGATTCAGGCTGCTCTCACCGGCCATCTGGTGCTGTCGACCCTGCACACCAACGATGCCCCCAGCGCGATCAGTCGGCTATTGGAACTCGGCGTGCCGCACTATCTGATTAAAGCCACGGTGCTCGGGGTCATGGCCCAGCGTCTGGTGCGCACCCTGTGCCCGCACTGCAAGGCGCCGCTGACGCTGGAAGAGGAAGACTGGCAAACCCTGACCCGCCCGTGGCAGGCGCCGCTGCCGGGCAATGCGCAACGCGCTATCGGTTGCCTGGAGTGTCGCGACACCGGTTATCGCGGACGCGCCGGGGTCTACGAAATCATGCAGTTGAGCGATAGCCTCAAAGCGCTCATCACCCCCGACACCGACCTCACCGCCATCCGCCGGCAAGCCTTCAAGGAAGGCATGCGCAGCCTGCGCCTGTCGGGTGCGCAGAAGGTCGCGGCGGGGCTGACCACCCTCGAAGAAGTGCTGCGGGTGACACCGCAGAGCGAGCAGAAATAGGCCACTACGGAACCGGATTGGCGAATCGTTATCCAACGCCGTAGTTAACCCCCAGGAGTCACTCAATCATGCGTCTCAAACTTGCTGTCGCCACCGTTGCCTTGCTGTCCCTTCCCGTTGGTTCAGCGATGGCCGACAGCTTTTGGCGTAACGTCATTTCGTCCGGCGCCACCACCGGTTCGACCTACCTGACCTTCAAGGATCACAAGCTGATCGTTGCCGCACAGGACGATGCCGGCAGCTTCGTTGCCAGCGATGGCGGCATCCGTGGGCCGTACCTGGAAGCAGCGATGCAGAAAGTCCGCGCCGACAATCCGGGCCTGCAGGCCACGGACATGGAACTGGCGAATGCGATTCTGGCGAAGAACGCAGTGGCCTCCGAGTAAGCCAGGCGCCAACAAAAATGCCGCTCAATCGAGCGGCATTTTTTTGCCCGTAATGTCGAATTCACCACACCCCCTGTGGGAGCGGGCTTGCTCGCGAAGGCGGTGGGTCAGACGCATCCATTTTTCTGACACGACGCC
>NZ_JASCPO010000295.1:0-6205 GCF_029960145.1 Pseudomonas sp. PS01299
GCTCGCGAATGCGGTGGGTCAGTCGCCAAATGTTTTACTGACCCGGCGCATTCGCGAGCAAGCCCGCTCCCACAAGGGGAAGGCGTTTCGCAGCCGATTTATTTGGCGTCCGCCAAAACCGCTCGCCACCGCCCGCTGCTTCCGTCCACGTTTGCAATGAGCGGGTCGGCAAATCGAAGTCATCCCGCCCTAATCGTATCCAGACCCTGCATCAGGAGGCCGAAGGCGATATCCTGCGCCACACTTATCTGCGCAAACGGCGAATAACGCTGCAACACCGTGTTTGCCCGAGGCTAAAGGAGTGTTCGAATGACCGAGAAGAAACTGGAAACCACGGTCGACCGCGTCTACCAAGGGGTTTACCAGGCGATCAGCAAGCGTTCGCTGCGTCCGGGGATGAAGCTGGGCGAAGCGTCCCTGGCCGAACTGTTCAATGTCAGCCGCACGTCGGTACGCGCCGCGCTCAAGCAACTGGAAGCCGAGGGGCTGGTCACCACCGAGCCGAATAAAGGTGCATCGGTGTCGCTGCCCAGCAACGAAGAGATCCGCTCGCTGTTCGAAACCCGGCGGCTGATCGAAATCGGCATGGTCACCGAACTCTGTCGGCGCAAGGACACCGCCGCCATGCAGGTCTTGCGCGAGCACCTGCTACTGGAGGACGCAGCCCACGCGGCAGGCGATCACGAGCAACTGATTTACCTGCTCGGCGAGTTCCACCTCAAACTGGCGCGCAGCCTCAACAACCCGGTGCTGCTCGACTGGTTCCAGAAGCTGATTTCCCGCGCCTCGCTGTATGTCGCTGCACTGGATGACGACAGCCATGAAGCCTGCCGTGACAACGAACATCTGCGCCTGATCGAATACATCGAGGCGGGCGACCAGAGCGCCGCCATCGAACTGACCTGCACGCATTTGAACGGCATCGAGAAGGCGATTCTCGACGTCGCGGCGAAGATGAAAACTGGCTACCATCCGCTCAAGCACCTGATCGGGGTCTGATCCGGGCCTGCTCTGAAATCGGCTATACCTCTAATGAAACCATTACGGCCGATGAGGCTCGAAACAGACGGGCGTCGCGGCGTTCTGCCGTCGCGATGTATCGGGCAAACACCACAGGACACCGAGTCAATCGATGCAGTTTTTATCCGATAGCCACGGTTGTGAAGGCTGGAAAGGCGAGATGGCCGAACGCATTTGCGCGTTCGACTGGCGCCTCACCGAACTCGGCCCGCTCGACACCTGGCCTGCCAGCTTGTGCAGCACCGTGCAATTGATGCTGGCCTCGCCCTTGCCGATGGTCATGCTCTGGGGCCACGCCGGCTACATGATCTACAACGACGCTTACTCGCAGTTTGCCGGTGGCCGCCACCCCTATCTGTTGGGGGTGCCGGTGGAGCTGGGCTGGCCGGAAGTCGCCGAGTTCAACCGGCATGTGGTCGACACCTGTCTGGCGGGCGGCACCTTGTCCTACCGCAACAAGGAGCTGGTGCTGTTGCGCGATGGCGTGCCCGAAGATGTCTGGATGGATCTGTATTACAGCCCGGTGGCCAACGATGACGGCGTGCCTTCAGGAGTGATGGCGATGGTGGTCGAGACCACCGAGTTGGTGCGCTCCGAGCGCCTGCGTCAGGCGGCAGAAGACGCTTATCGGGCCGACAACGAACGGGTGCGTCTGGCGCTGAATGCCGGGGCCTTGCTTGGCTCGTTCGTCTGGGACGTGAAGAACAATGTGCTGTCGGCCGACGAGCGTTTCGCCCGGACCTTTTGCTATCCGCCGGATCAGGACCTGAGCAACCTGCCGCAATCCTTGACTGAGTCGCGGATCCACCCGGACGACCTGGCGTGGGTGCATGATCGGGTCAGTCATTCGCTGCAGACCGGTGAGCCGTACAACGCCGAATACCGCGTGCGGCGCGCGGACGGCAGCTACCTGTGGGTGCTCGCCAGTGGCGCCTGCGAGTTCGACGAACACGGTGCGCCGTTTCGTTTTCCCGGGGTGTTGATCGACATCCATGAACGCAAGATTGCCGAAGAATCCCTGCTCAAATTCACGCGCAACCTGGAGCAGCGGGTGGCCAGTGAAGTGGATGCCCGGCTGGCGGCGGAAGAGCAATTGCGTCAGTCGCAGAAGCTTGAAGCCATCGGCGGACTGACCGGTGGCGTGGCCCACGACTTCAACAACCTGCTGCAGGTAATTGCCGGCAACCTGCATTTGCTGGCGCGGCATGAGCCGGACAATGCCAACGTGCAACGCCGGGTCAGCGCCTCGCTGGCAGCGGTCGAGCGCGGCGCCAAGCTGTCGTCGCAACTGCTCGCTTTTGCCCGGCGCCAGCCGTTGTCACCGGCGGTGTGCGATCCGCGGCAGATCTTCGACGGCGTCGGCGAATTGCTGCAGCGTGCGTTGGGCGAAACCATTCAGATCGACGTGCAATTGCCGCAGGACCCGTGGCACATCAACGTCGACCGCAATCAACTGGAAAACGCCATTCTCAATCTGGCGATCAACGCCCGCGATGCGATGAAAGGCGAGGGCACGATTGTTCTCAGTGCCATTAATACTCGGCTGGACAGCACTTTTTGCGCGGGCAAAGGCATCGTCGCCGGCGATTTCGTGCGGGTGGTGGTCGGCGATACCGGCGTCGGCATCGCGCCGCAAATGCTCGAGCAGGTGTTCGAGCCATTCTTCACCACCAAGGCCGACGGCCAGGGCACCGGGCTCGGTCTGAGCATGGTGTTCGGCTTCGTCAAACAGAGTGGTGGCCACGTCGAGATCGACAGCACCGTGGGCGAAGGCACGCGGGTGCAACTGTACTTTCCGCGCAGCCTGCGTCCGGTTCTCGATGAGACGCCGAGCGTCGACCCGCAGCAGAGCGGCGGCCACGAGACCATTTTGGTGGTCGAGGATAACGACGCAGTGCGTGCTTCGGCCGTGGAGTTGCTGCGCGAGGAAGGCTACCGCGTACTGACTGCGAGCAATGGCGACGTGGCAATGCAGTTGCTGCTGGACGGCGCGCAAGTGGATCTGATTTTCACCGACGTGGTGATGCCGGGGCTGATCAAAAGCTCCGATCTGGCGGCGTGGGCCAAGGTGCAGACACCACCGGTGGCGGTGCTGTTCACCTCCGGCCACACCCGCGACATCATTTCACGCAACCACCAGTTGAGCCCGGACACGCACTTGCTCGGCAAACCGTATGGCCCGGAGGCGTTGTTGCAGATGATTCGCTCGGTGCTCAGTGCCTGATTCCCTGTGGCGAGGGGATTCATCCCCGATGGAGTGCGCAGCACTCCCCAGCATTTTCCCAGCTATATGGAATTTGCAGTAACTGCGCCGGCTGCGCCGCCGATCGGGGATAAATCCCCTCACCACAGGGTTCAGCTTCGCCCCTAAATTTTTTCTGCAGGGACAGCCAATGACTTCCAAGCGTAATTCCAAAGCACCCGCCGGCATGGTCCGGGTGCGTGGCGCCCGCGAACACAATCTGAAGAATGTCGACGTCGATATCCCTCGCGACGCGCTGGTGGTGTTCACCGGGGTTTCGGGTTCGGGCAAGTCGTCGCTGGCGTTTTCAACGTTGTACGCTGAAGCCCAACGGCGTTATTTCGAGTCAGTGGCGCCGTATGCGCGGCGGCTGATCGATCAGGTCGGGGTGCCGGATGTCGACTCCATCGAAGGCCTGCCGCCCGCCGTGGCCCTGCAACAGCAGCGCGGTACGCCGAGCACGCGTTCGTCGGTGGGCAGCGTGACCACCTTGTCGAGCCTGATCCGCATGCTCTATTCCCGCGCCGGCAGTTACCCGCCGGGGCAGCCGATGCTCTATGCCGAGGATTTTTCGCCGAACACCCCGCAAGGCGCGTGCCCGGAGTGCCACGGGCTGGGCCGGGTCTACGAGGTGACCGAGGCGCTGATGGTGCCTGATCCGAACCTGACCATCCGCCAACGCGCCGTGGCCTCCTGGCCGCTGGCGTGGCAGGGGCAGAACCTGCGCGACATCCTCGTGACCATGGGCATCGACGTCGATATCCCCTGGAAGAAACTGCCGAAAAAGCAGCGTGACTGGATTCTGTTCACCGAAGAAACCCCGACCGTGCCGGTGTACGCCGGGCTGACCCCGGAGGAAACCCGGGTCGCCCTCAAGCGCAAGATGGAACCGAGTTATCAGGGCACCTTCACCGGTGCCCGCCGCTACATCCTGCACACCTTTACCCATTCGCAAAGTGCGCTGATGAAGAAGCGCGTTTCGCAGTTCATGCTTGGCAGCCCGTGTCCGTTATGCGACGGCAAGCGCCTCAAGCGTGAAGCGTTGTCGGTGACCTTTGCCGGTTACGACATCGGTGAGCTGTCGCAGATGCCATTGCTGCAAGTGGCCGAAGTATTGAAACCCGTGGCTGCGGCGACCTATCTGCAGCAGGCCGAAGAAAGCGGCGAAACCCTCAGCCATGCGCAAACCCGCGAGGCGCGCCAGCAGCGCGTGGCCCACGGTGCCAGCGGCCACGCCAGTGCGCCGGACGTGCGCCACACGCCAAACCTGTCGCTGGAAAAACGTCTGGCGGCGCAGCGGATCGCTGAGGACTTGCTGGAGCGGGTCAGCACCCTGACCGATCTGGGCCTCGGTTATCTGGCGCTGGAGCGCAGCACGCCGACGTTGTCGTCCGGCGAGCTGCAACGCCTGCGCCTGGCGACGCAATTGGGCTCGCAACTGTTCGGCGTGATCTACGTGCTCGACGAGCCATCCGCCGGTCTGCATCCGGCCGATGGCGAGGCGTTGTTCGAAGCCTTGCAGCGCTTGAAGGCCGATGGCAATACGCTGTTTGTGGTCGAGCACGATCTGGAAACCATGCGCCGCGCCGACTGGCTGATCGACGTCGGTCCGGCGGCGGGCGAGAAGGGTGGGCAGGTGTTGTACAGCGGCCCTCCGGCCGGGCTGGCCGAGATCGACGAATCGCAGACCCGCGCCTATCTGTTTGCCGAGAGCCAGCGGCAGACCCGCACCGCGCGCAAGCCGAGCGGTTGGCTGAAACTCGATGGCATCAGCCGCAATAACCTGCACAACCTCAGCGCTGAATTTCCCTTGGGCTGCTTCACCTCGGTCACCGGGGTTTCCGGTTCGGGCAAATCGAGTCTGGTCAGTCAGGCGTTGCTCGAACTGGTCGGCGCGCAACTCGGGCGGCCGCTGGTTGAGGACGAGCCGGAAGAGCTCAGCCTCGAAGACGATGCGCCGCAGGCCAGCACTGGTCAGGTGACGGCGGGGTTGGAGTCGATCAAACGCCTGGTGCAGGTCGATCAGAAACCCATCGGCCGCACGCCACGTTCGAATCTGGCGACCTACACCGGGCTGTTTGACAATGTGCGCAAACTGTTCGCCGCCACGCCCGAGGCACGGGCGGCGGGGTATGACGCCGGGCAGTTTTCCTTCAACGTCGCCAAGGGTCGTTGCCCGACCTGCGAGGGGGAAGGTTTTGTCAGCGTCGAGTTGCTGTTCATGCCGAGCGTGTATGCGCCGTGCCCGACCTGTCATGGCGCGCGCTACAACCCGCAGACCCTGGCGATTCAGTGGCAAGGCTTGAGCATTGCGCAGGTGCTGCAACTGACCGTGGAAGAGGCGGTAGAAGTGTTCAACGAGCAGCCGGGGATTCGTCGTTCACTGGAGGTGCTGCGTGACATCGGCCTCGGTTATCTGCGGCTCGGCCAACCGGCCACCGAGTTGTCCGGTGGTGAAGCACAACGGATCAAACTGGCCACTGAGCTGCAGCGCAATCAGCGCGGCGCGACCCTGTATGTGCTGGATGAACCGACTACCGGGCTGCATCCGCGGGACGTCGATCGGCTGCTGGAACAACTGGACAACCTGGTCACGGCAGGGCACACGGTGATCGTGGTCGAACATGAAATGCGCGTGGTGGCGCAGAGCGACTGGGTGATCGACATCGGCCCGGGGGCCGGGGATCAGGGCGGCAGGATTGTTGTGGCGGGGACGCCGCAGAAAGTGGCGGCGAGTAAGAAGAGCCGAACGGCACCGTTTCTGGCGCGGGCCTTGAGCCGATAGCGACGCCGTTCCTACTGGCCCCCACAGGGGGCTGCGGTGTACTCGGAAGATGACACACCGTAATCCCTTGTAGGAGTGAGCCTGCTCGCGATAGCGGAGTGTCAGCCAGAAATGAATTGACTGACCTGACGCCATCGCGAGCAGGCTCACTCCTACAG
>NZ_JASCPO010000296.1:0-6186 GCF_029960145.1 Pseudomonas sp. PS01299
GGCTTGCTCGCGAATGCGGTGGGTCAAATGAAATCAATGTCGACTGGCACGACCCTTTCGCGAGCAAGCCCGCTCCCACAGGGGTTCTATGCTGACTCAGGGATATTGCAGGCATAAAAAAACGGCCCGCCTCCTGTAGGAAGCGGGCCGTTTTCTGGTGAGCCGAAGCTCAATGCATCACTTGTTCAGGTGGAAATCTTTTTCCGCCGCTTCAAAGCGCTGCACCATGCCTTTGGTTGGCTCACCCATTTTGCTGACGATGTAGATGGCCAGACTGGCGAAGATGAAGCCCGGGATGATTTCGTACAGACCCAGCAGTTCGAAATGCTTCCAGACCACTACCGTGATCGCGCCGACCAGGATGCCGGCCAGTGCGCCGTTGCGGGTCATGTCCTTCCAGATCACCGAGATCAGCACCACCGGACCGAACGCGGCACCGAAACCGGCCCAGGCGTAGGACACCAGGCCCAGTACGCGGTTTTCCGGGTTGGCGGCCATGGCGATAGCGATCAGCGCCACCAGCAACACCATCGCGCGACCGACCCACACCAGTTCCACCTGGGAAGCGGATTTGCGCAGGAAGGTTTTGTAGAAGTCCTCGGTCAGAGCGCTCGAGCACACCAGCAGCTGGCAGCTCAGGGTGCTCATCACAGCGGCGAGAATCGCCGACAGCAGGACACCGGCAACCCACGGGTTGAAAAGAATTTTTGCCAGCTCGATGAACACCCGCTCGTGGTTCTCGGTGACTGGACCGGCCACTTCCGGGTGCGCCGAGAAGTAGGCGATACCGAAGAAACCCACGGCGACAGTGCCGCCCAGGCACAGGATCATCCAGGTCATGGAGATACGACGGGCGTTGGCAATCGACTTCACCGAGTCAGCAGCCATGAAGCGCGCGAGGATGTGCGGTTGACCGAAGTAACCCAGACCCCAGCCCATCAGCGAGATGATGCCGATGAAGGTGGTGCCCTTGAGCATGTCGAAGTTGCTTGGGTCCTGAGCTTCGATGGCGAGGAACGTGGTATCGACACCACCGGTGGCCAGCAGCACGATGATCGGCGTCAGCAGCAGCGCGAAGATCATGAGCGTGGCTTGTACGGTGTCAGTCCAGCTCACCGCAAGGAAACCGCCGACGAAGGTGTAGGCAATCGTCGCCGCAGCACCGGCCCACAGCGCCGTCTCATAGGACATGCCGAAGGTGCTTTCGAACAGACGGGCGCCAGCCACGATGCCGGAAGCGCAGTAAATGGTGAAGAACACCAGAATCACCACCGCCGAGATGATACGCAGCAGGCCGCTTTTGTCTTCGAAACGGCTGGAGAAGTAGTCCGGCAGAGTCAGGGCATCGCCGTTGTGCTCGGTCTGCACGCGCAGACGGCCGGCGACGAACAGCCAGTTCAGGTAGGCGCCGACGATCAGGCCGATGGCGATCCAGCTTTCCGACAGACCGGACATGTAGATGGCGCCCGGCAGGCCCATCAACAACCAGCCGCTCATGTCGGAAGCACCGGCAGACAGAGCCGTCACGACGCTGCCCAGGCTGCGGCCGCCAAGAATGTAGTCAGAGAGGTTATTGGTGGAGCGATAGGCCATGAAGCCAATCAGCACCATTGCTGCGATGTAGATCACGAACGTGATCAGTGTTGGATTGCTTACGCTCATTAAGTTACGCCCTGGCTTTGTTTTTATGTTGCAGCGGTGATTGATCGTCCACAAACGACCACGTTTGGCAGACGAAACGGGATCCCGCGCATTTAGGACTGATGTTTCCCCAGGAAAGCCACCAGCCGATGCACCGGGTTATCCCGGTTGCACCTTGGGCGCGAATGCTATGCAACAAAGTAAAAAAGGTGCAACCAGTTTCTGGCGATTAAGTTGCACCTAGTCGGATATACCGATAAATACGCCGTTTTTGCTCCCTTTTAGCGCAGTCGAGTCTCTCTGCTAGAAGTAAAAGCACCAAGCAGGAGCGGCACTTCAGTACCAGAAAATAATTCCTGACGAAGCGTTTATTTTTCCGACAAAAAAAGGGTTGCACCCGGTTGCACCTCTTCCGGCGCACGGCTAATCTTGCCGCCAGCTGATGCCACGCAACTGTGGCAACCATGAGGATAAAAATATGGCTACCACCACCCTTGGGGTCAAACTCGATGACCCGACCCGCGAGCGCCTGAAGGCTGCCGCGACCTCGATTGATCGCACACCGCACTGGCTGATCAAGCAGGCAATTTTCAATTACCTGGAAAAACTCGAGGGTGGTGCAACCCTGACCGAGCTGAACGGTTTGACCGCCAAGGACAGCGATGACGCTGGCGAAGTGCAGACCGATCACGCCCACCAGTGCTTCCTCGAATTCGCTGAAAGCATCCTGCCGCAATCGGTACTGCGCGCATCGATCACCGCTGCTTACCGTCGCCCTGAGCCGGAAGTGGTGCCGATGCTGATCGAGCAGGCGCGCCTGCCGGCACCGATGGCCGAAGCCACCAACAAACTCGCTGCGACCATCGCGGAAAAACTGCGTAACCAGAAAAGTGCCGGCGGTCGTGCAGGCATTGTTCAGGGCCTGCTGCAGGAATTTTCCCTGTCGTCCCAGGAAGGCGTGGCCCTGATGTGCCTGGCCGAAGCACTGCTGCGTATCCCGGACAAAGGCACTCGCGATGCGCTGATCCGCGACAAGATCAGCACCGGCAACTGGCAGCCGCACCTGGGCAACAGCCCGTCGCTGTTCGTCAACGCCGCCACCTGGGGTCTGCTGCTGACAGGCAAACTGGTGTCGACCCACAACGAAGCCGGGCTGACTTCGTCGCTGAGCCGGATCATCGGCAAGAGCGGCGAGCCGATGATCCGCAAGGGCGTCGACATGGCCATGCGTCTGATGGGCGAGCAGTTCGTCACCGGCGAAACCATCGCCGAAGCGCTGGCCAACGCGAGCAAGTTCGAAGCCAAGGGCTTCCGCTATTCCTACGACATGCTCGGTGAAGCGGCACTCACCGAACACGACGCGCAGAAGTACCTGGCGTCGTACGAACAAGCCATTCACTCGATCGGCAAAGCCTCCCACGGCCGTGGGATTTATGAAGGCCCGGGCATTTCCATCAAGCTCTCGGCGCTGCACCCGCGTTACAGCCGTGCGCAGTACGAGCGGGTGATGGACGAGCTGTACCCGCGCCTGCTGTCGCTGACCCTGCTGGCCAAGCAATACGACATCGGCCTGAACATCGACGCCGAAGAAGCCGACCGCCTGGAGCTGTCGCTGGATCTGCTCGAGCGCCTGTGCTTCGAACCGCAACTGACCGGCTGGAACGGCATCGGCTTCGTGATTCAGGCTTACCAGAAGCGTTGCCCATACGTGATCGACTACGTGATCGATCTGGCCCGTCGCAGCCGTCATCGCCTGATGATCCGCCTGGTGAAAGGCGCGTACTGGGACAGCGAAATCAAGCGCGCCCAGGTCGAAGGCCTGGAAGGCTATCCGGTCTACACCCGCAAGGTGTACACCGACGTGTCCTACATCGCCTGCGCCCGCAAACTGCTGTCGGTGCCGGAAGTCATCTACCCGCAGTTCGCCACGCACAACGCCCACACCCTGTCGGCCATTTACCACATTGCCGGTCAGAACTATTACCCGGGCCAGTACGAATTCCAGTGCCTGCACGGCATGGGCGAACCGCTTTACGAGCAGGTTGTCGGCAAAGTGTCCGAAGGCAAGCTGAACCGTCCGTGCCGCGTGTACGCACCGGTCGGTACCCACGAAACCCTGCTGGCGTACCTCGTGCGTCGTCTGCTGGAAAACGGCGCCAACACTTCGTTCGTCAACCGCATTGCCGACCAGTCGATTTCGATTCAGGAACTGGTGGCCGATCCGGTGGCCCAGATCGAGCAGATGGCGACCGTGGAAGGTGGTTTCGGCCTGCCGCACCCACGCATTCCGCTGCCGCGTGACCTGTATGGCTCCGAGCGCGCCAACTCCGCCGGCATCGACATGGCCAACGAACATCGTCTGGCCTCGCTGTCCTGCGCCCTGCTCGCCACTGCGCACAACAACTGGAAAGCCGCACCGATGCTCGGTTGCGCTTCCAGCAACGAAGCCCCGGCGCCAGTGCTGAACCCGGCGGATCACCGCGATGTGGTCGGTCACGTGCAGGAAGCCACCGTCGAAGACGTCGACAACGCGATCCAGTGCGCCCTGAATGCTGCGCCAATCTGGCAGGCTACTCCGCCAGCCGAGCGCGCGGCGATTCTGGAGCGTGCCGCCGACCTGATGGAAGGCGAGATCCAGCCACTGATGGGCCTGCTGGCCCGTGAAGCCGGCAAGACCTTCGCCAACGCCATTGCCGAAGTGCGCGAAGCGGTCGACTTCCTGCGTTACTACGCGGTGCAGGCGCGCAACGATTTCAGCAATGACGCCCACCGCCCACTGGGCCCGGTGGTGTGCATCAGCCCGTGGAACTTCCCGCTGGCCATCTTCAGTGGCCAGGTCGCTGCCGCACTGGCCGCCGGTAACCCGGTACTGGCCAAACCGGCTGAGCAGACTCCGTTGGTTGCCGCGCAAGCCGTGCGCTTGCTGCTGGAAGCCGGGATTCCCGAAGGCGTGCTGCAACTGCTGCCGGGTCGCGGTGAAACCGTCGGCGCCGGTCTGGTCGGTGATGAGCGCGTCAAAGGCGTGATGTTCACCGGTTCCACCGAAGTGGCGCGCCTGCTGCAACGCAACATCGCAGGTCGTCTCGACAGCCAGGGCCGTCCGATTCCGCTGATCGCCGAAACCGGCGGGCAGAACGCGATGATCGTTGACTCCTCGGCGCTGACCGAACAAGTGGTGATCGACGTGGTGTCCTCGGCCTTCGACAGTGCCGGTCAGCGTTGCTCGGCCCTGCGCGTGCTGTGCCTGCAGGAAGACTCCGCCGACCGTGTCATCGAAATGCTCAAAGGCGCGATGGCTGAAAGCCGCCTCGGCAACCCTGAGCGTCTGTCCGTGGACATTGGCCCGGTGATCGACGCCGAAGCCAAGGCCGGCATCGACAAGCACATCCAAGGCATGCGCGATAAAGGTCGCAGCGTGTACCAGGTGGCTATCGCCGACAGCGAAGAAGTCAAACGCGGGACCTTCGTCATGCCGACCCTGATCGAGCTGGAAAGCTTCGACGAGCTGCAACGCGAGATCTTCGGCCCGGTGCTGCACGTGGTGCGCTACAAGCGCAAGGACATCGACCAGTTGATCGGCCAGATCAATGCCTCCGGTTATGGCCTGACCCTCGGCGTACACACCCGCATCGACGAGACCATCGCCAAGGTGATCGACAACGTCAACGCCGGTAACGTCTACGTCAACCGCAACATCGTCGGTGCCGTGGTCGGCGTGCAGCCATTCGGCGGCGAAGGCCTGTCGGGTACTGGCCCGAAAGCCGGTGGTCCGCTGTACCTGTACCGCCTGCTGTCGACCCGTCCTACTGACGCGATCGAACAATCCTTCGCTCGCGGTGATGCAGCCGTCGCCCCGGACGTGCGTCTGCGTGATGCCATGAGCAAACCGCTGAACGCCTTCAAGGCCTGGGCCGAGAGCAACCAGTACGCCGAACTGAGCACCCTGTGCGTGCAGTACGCCGCGCAATCGCAAAGCGGCATCACCCGCGTGCTGGCCGGCCCGACCGGCGAGAAGAACAGCTACGCGATCCTGCCGCGTGAACACGTGCTGTGCCTGGCCGACGTCGAAGGCGATCTGCTGACTCAACTGGCGGCGGTCTTGGCGGTCGGCGGTTCGGCGGTATGGCCGGAATCCGACATCAGCAAGGCATTGTTCACACGCCTGCCGAAGGAAGTTCAGGCGCGGATCAAACGGGTTGCCGACTGGCACAAGGATGAAGTGGTGTTTGATGCCGTGCTGCATCACGGCCATTCCGACCAGTTGCGTGGTGTCTGCCAGCAGATTGCCAAGCGTGCCGGTGCGATCGTTGGCGTTCAGGGATTGTCCCAGGGCGAGACCAACATCGCGCTGGAGCGTCTGGTGATTGAGCGGGCATTGAGCGTTAACACCGCGGCGGCGGGGGGTAATGCCAGCCTGATGACCATCGGTTAAACCCGAGAAGTCAGGCAACCGCGATGGTTGCCTGACAATCAAATCCCATGTGGGAGCGGGCTTGCTCGCGAAGGCGTTGTGTCAGTCGACATCTCCAGTGACTGATCCACCGC
>NZ_JASCPO010000297.1:0-6181 GCF_029960145.1 Pseudomonas sp. PS01299
CGCGATAGCGGTGTGTCAGTTGGCAACTAGGTGGCTGACACTCCGCTATCGCGAGCAGGCTCACTCCTACAGGGGAATGGGTTAGTCGTCCGAGATGTAAAAAGCCCCCGCAACTGCGAAGTTGCGGGGGCTTTTTGTTCTGCCGGCGCAGATCACTCTGTCGGCTGATCCTTGCTCTGACGCTTCTCGATCAGGTCCACCAGACGCTTGGCCAGCGCCGGGTAGTTCTCGTCGAAGTGGTGGCCGCCGGGCAGTTTCACTGCTTCGCCGACTGCCGTCTTGTCGGTGCAGCCGCTTTCGTCGGTTTCTTCGGCGCCGTAGATGCACACTACTTTGGCCGCTGGCAGCTTGGCCATTTCCGGGCCGGTGGCGGCTTCTTTGCCGGCGTTGCCGAGCCAGCCTTCGACTTCGATTTCGAAGCTGCCGGTGCGGGCGAAAGCCAGCAGGATGATGGCGTCGACGCGTTGCTGCTCGGTGTCCGGCAGGCGGTTGTAGATCGCTGGCAGGACGTCGGCACCGAACGAGTAACCGGTCAGGATGAAGCGTTTGGTGCCCCATTTCTGCCGGTAGTGTTGCATCAGTTCGGTCAGGTCCAGCGCGCTTTGCTCGGGGCTCTTGTGCTGCCAGTAGTAGCGCAGGGTGTCGATGCCGACCACCGGGTAGCCAATCTTGGCCATCTCGCCCGCTACGTCGCGGTCGAGGTCGCGCCAGCCGCCGTCACCGGAGAGGAACAGCGTGACGGTATCTTTGGCCTGACCGGCCGGCACTTCCACCACCGGGATTGCCAGACCGCCGTTGGCCTTGTCGCCGCCGACGAGGATCTTGCGCAGCTCGTTGTTCAGCACCTGCGGCAGGTTGATGTCGTAGTCGCTGATGCTGGTTTCGGCGTTCGGTTGATCGCGCACGAAACCGGCGCTGGTGTCGTCCGGGTTGTCGTTCCACGCCACCAGCCAGTGGCCATGAGCCGCGGATTTCGGCAGCAGGTGAGTGCAACCGGGTTTTTCCAGCGCCAGGTCAACCGAGATCGCCTGGGCCTTGTCGTCCTTCTGCTCGGACAGCCAGCGCCAGGCCAGTACCGCGCCAGGGCCGATACCGCTGACCAGCGTGGCCGGGCCATTCAGTTCGCGCAGGCCGGTTTGCAGGGCGCGGCTCTGTTGCAGGCAGTCCTTGGGCAGAATCACTTGAACGATCTGCGCCGAGGCGCTGCGGCTCAGGGTGCTCAGTTGGTTGTCGGTCAGCTTCTGGTCGTCATTGACCGCGACCAGCACCTGCGCTTTGGGCTGAGTGCCGGGTATGACGCGGGTCATGACCGTGCCGTCGGCGGCCGTCAGTGGTTGCAGAGTCGGTTGCGGTGCCGGGCGTTTGAGGTACCAGTAACCGCCGCCGGCAATCACGGCCAGCACGATCAGTGCGGCCAGGATGTACTTCAGGGAGCGTTGAATCATCAGCGTTTCACCAATCCAGTCAAGCCACCCGCGATCAGGGCGGCAGTATCGGCCAGCGCCACCAGCGGATCGAGTCCGGCGGGCACTGCCATATAACGGGGTTCCCAGTCAGGCTGGAACTTGTCTTTGAAGCGGCGCAAGCCTTGGAAGTTGTACAGCTGCTCACCACGGCGGAAGACCATCGAACCCAGACGCTGGGTCAGCGGTGCACCACGCCGGGGTTGCAACCCCGACAACGGCACCATGCCCAGGCTGAAGCGCGCGTATCCGTGACTCTTATAGTGTTGAATCAGGCCGACCATCAGGAACTCCATGGTCAGCTTGGGGGCGTCCGGGTGCGAGCGCATCAGGTCGAGACTGGCCAGGTCATGGCTGAAAGTCTCGAGCAGGTTGGCGAACGCCACCGGGCGACCTTCGAAGCGAATCACCGCAATGCGGAAATGCTTCAGGTAATCGTCGCTGAACCGACCGAGGGAGAAACCTTTCTCGCGCACGTTCTTGCCGGTCAGCCACGCATCGGAAATCACTTTCAACTCGTCCATCGGCGCCTGGCCCGGCTCATGGATTTCCAGCGACAGACCATCGCGGGTACCACGGTTCCAGGTGTAGCGCAGGTCCTTCATTTCTTTGCCCTTGGCTTCCAGGTCAAAGCGCTGCAGATCGACCCGGGCTTCTTCGCCGAGCTTGATCGCGGTCAGGCCGATGTCCATGTAGTACGGCAGGTTTTCCGCACGTACCTGATAGAACACCGGGCGAGCGTGATGGATGTCGCACAGGTCGCGGAACTGCCAGATCATCTCGGCGCGTTGCTGGCCGGGGCCGATCGGGTCGTACAGCGCCACCAGGCTGCGGCCACGGCGGGCGTACATCAGGAAGGCTTCGTCGTTCTGGTGAAACAGCAACGCTTTGTCACCGGTCAGCGCGAGGCCGCCATCGGGTTGCGACGAAGCCATCAGGATTTTCGCGGCGCGATCCAGTTCGTCCGGGGTCGGCAGGTGGATCACCGGGCGCGCGGTGCGCAGCAGCCAGGTCAGCGCGATCACCAGTAACAGCACGGCGGCGCCGAGCAACGAACGCAAGCCGCGCGGGGCGTCTGCGTCGAGGGTGAACTGCCACCACAGTTGATGGCTGTACGGCACGTCCTGATAGGCGAACAGCAGCAACCAGGTCGAGGCGCCCAGGACGCAAAGGCTGGCCACCAGATACAGCGGCGAGAAGGGCAGTTCGGTCAGGCGGCTCGGGCGATAGAACGAACGGCGGAACACTCCCAGCAGCGCAGCGGTGAGTGTCATCAGCGTGGCTTCTTCCCAGTCGAAGCCTTTGAGCAGCGAGAGCAGGGCGCCGACCAGCAACAGAATGGTGGTCAACATCCACGCGGCTGACAGGCGACGGCGCAGGCCCTGCGCCAGCATCAGACACAGCACACCGATCAGGCTGGCGCCGAAGTGCGAGGCGTCGACCAGTCGATGCGGGATCAGAAAACCGATGTGTTCAAGACGCGTGTCGATCTCCGGGGTGGCACCGGAAAACAGCAGCACCACGCCGGACAGAAACACCAGCACCGCCAGAATCGGCGCGGCCAGACCGGATGCGGCGCGCATGGTCTGGGTCTGGAACAGGCGCTGGCCTTCGTTGATCAGCAAGAACAGGCAGGCCACCAGCAGCGGCAGCACGACGTAGATCAGACGGTAGAGCAGCAGGGCGGCGGCGAGTGGCGCGGCCCCGAGGGTGTCGGCAAACGCGGCAAGCAGGATCGCTTCAAAAACCCCGACACCGCCAGGCACATGGCTGAGGACGCCGGCGGCCAGGGCCAGCAGGTACACCAGCAGGAACGCGCCGAACGGCGGGGCTTCCGGCAGCAGCAGATAAAGCACGGTGGCCGCTGCGGCGACGTCGAGGGCGGTGATGATCAGTTGCAGGAAGGTCAGGCGTCGGCCCGGCAGGCGCAGCGTCCGGCGACCGGCCCTGACCAGCAGGTTGTCGCGGTACGGCTGCTCCGGCAGGCGGCGGCGATAGATGCCGATCGCCAGAATCGCGCCCAGACCCAGCACCACCATGGCAATCGTGCCGAGCAGGCCTTCCGACAGGCCCAGTGCGGCGGAGGCGGCGGGCAGGTCGCTCAGGGTCGCGAGAGCCGCCAGCGGTGGCAGGGCGCAACCCAGCGACAGGCTGGCGAACAGGGTCATGTGCGCGACTTCTGAGGCGCCCAGCCCATGGCGTGCATATAAACGGTAGCGCACCGAGCCGCCGGACAGCAGCGACAGGCCGATGGCGTTGCCAATCGCAAATGCGGTGAAGCCGCCCAGCGCCAGAGTGCGCGGCGGCAGTGTCACGCCGGCATAGCGGCTGGCCGACCATTCATAGCCCAGCAATATGATGAAGCCGACCACCGTCGCAGCCACTGCGCCGAGCAGGGCCGGTTTCGGCACCGCCAGAATCGAGTCATGCAGGGCATACAGATCGAGTTCGCTCAGCAGATGGCGGCAGGCAATCAGCGCAATGGCAAACAGCAGCAACGTGACCGCCAGACCGATCGGCTGGCGATATTTGCTCAACCGATCCAGCAAGCGCAGGCGCTCGGGTTTGATCGGATGTTCTGCTGTGACGGTGTCTTGTGAATCAGACGAGTTGGCGCGCATCAATCACCTCTTGGATTGTGCGCGACAGGATGGAGGTATCCAGCCAAGTTACCAATCCCTGTAGAAAAAAATAATCACAAAATACTACGCCTCTCATCCGGGATCGGCGAGGGCGGGTCATGGATTGCAGACGTCTTGCCTGCGACTCAAGCATAGTCGCAACTCGGCGGGTCTGATGATCCTGAGCGTTTCACTGCAGCGTGACAGATCATTGTTGCGAAAGGACTTTTTCCACAGATACAAAAAAGGCCACTCTTTCGAGCAGCCTTTTTTGATGTTTGGTTGCGGGAGCCGGATTTGAACCGACGACCTTCGGGTTATGAGCCCGACGAGCTACCAGACTGCTCCATCCCGCGTCTGTGTGGCGGCATTCTACAGGCGAACGGCGAGGTGTCAACCGCTAATCCCGTAAAGGGTCAAATAAGTGTGAATTTGCGTCAAACGGTCGCAGCGGCGCGGTAAGTTTCGGAAATGCAACGAATTCCTGTTCGCCCGGATGTGCGTGATGCAGAGGCTGGTCTGAAAAACAGACAGACACAAAAAAGGCCACTCTTTCGAGTAGCCTTTTTTGATGTTTGGTTGCGGGAGCCGGATTTGAACCGACGACCTTCGGGTTATGAGCCCGACGAGCTACCAGACTGCTCCATCCCGCGTCTGTGTGTCGGCATTCTACAGAGGATCGCCGGGGTGTCAACCTTGAATCTGGATAAATCTGTTCCTGTTCAATCGGTTAGCGCTTTTTCCAGTGCAGGAGACGGGCGCGCAGGGCAGGTGGGGCAAGGCTTTCAGCTCTATCGTTCGATGATTCTCGATTGAGAAAATAAATTCATGGTTGTTTTCCTACAACCTGAAAAGAACCTTCAGACCACTGGTGCTATATACAGGTGCGAGTGAGATACTGCGTTTCCGGCTCGCCATGTTTCCTTTTCTGTCATGACCCAGCGAAAAATCATCCACGTCGACTGTGACTGTTTCTACGCCGCCATCGAGATGCGCGACGACCCGAACCTGGCCGGCAAACCGCTGGCGGTGGGCGGGTCGGCGGATCGGCGTGGGGTCATTGCCACCTGCAACTATGAAGCGCGGGCGTATGGCGTACGTTCGGCAATGTCGTCCGGGCATGCCTTGAAGCTGTGTCCCGACCTGACCATCGTCAAGCCGCGCATGGAGGCCTATCGCGAAGCCTCGAAGGAAATCCATACGATCTTTCGCGATTACACCGATCTGATCGAGCCACTGTCGCTTGATGAGGCCTACCTCGACGTCTCCGACAGCGCGCATTTTGGCGGCAGTGCCACGCGCATCGCGCAGGATATCCGCCGGCGGGTCTCCAATCAGTTGCACATCACCGTGTCTGCGGGCGTGGCCCCGAACAAGTTTCTGGCCAAAATCGCCAGCGACTGGAAGAAGCCCAACGGGTTGTTCGTGATTACTCCGGACCAGGTCGAGGATTTCGTCAGTGGCTTGCCGGTGAGCAAGTTGCACGGCGTCGGCAAAGTCACTGCCGACAAGCTGGGCAAGCTCGGTATCGTCGATTGCCTGCAACTGCGCGAGTGGGACAAGTTGGCGCTGGTGCGTGAATTCGGCAGTTTCGGTGAGCGACTCTGGAGTCTGGCCCGTGGGATCGATGACCGGTTGGTGCACAACGACAGCCGCCGACAGTCAATCAGCGTGGAAAACACCTACGACGTCGATCTGCCGGATCTGCGCAGTTGCCTCGACAAGCTGCCGGAGTTGCTGGAAACCCTGAAAACCCGCATGGAGCGGATCGACAGCAGTTATCGACCGGGCAAGCCGTTCGTCAAAGTGAAGTTCCATGACTTTACCCAGACCACACTGGAGCAGGCCGGGGCAGGGCGCGATCTGGGCAGTTATCAGTTGATGTTGACCCAGGCGTTCAACCGTGGCGGGAAGCCGGTGCGGTTGTTGGGTGTGGGGGTGAGACTTGAGGATTTGCGCGGTGGGTTTGAGCAGATGGAGTTGTTTGAGCGCTAATTGCTGCGGTGTTGCTGATGCCGCTTTCGCGAGCAAGCCCGCTCCCACATTTGATCGAGTTCCTTCAGTGGAATGCAATCAACTGTGGGAGCGGGCTTGCTC
>NZ_JASCPO010000298.1:0-6163 GCF_029960145.1 Pseudomonas sp. PS01299
GTAAGCGCTTCGACTTCAAGTGTCCGATCGAGGTTATGGACGAGGTGATGCAGGAAGCTATGGCTATGCGGCATGATGCTCCAGCTTCAATTCAATAACCGTGTTGCACTCAGCTCCTGTAACCGCCTTGGTTTATGGCCCTTTGATGCTTTTCAACTATTTGAAGAACATCATCACGGAAATTGCCGATTTCACCCCTACGGGCTTTTTCGATTTCGGTTTTCCACTGCTGCAACCATCGTAGTTTGAAAATATGGGCTTCCGAACGATTGCCAGTTTTGAGGCTTTTAGTCAAAACCTTACGCCCGGAAAAGGCTTCCCGTGCGTCTTCTGGAACGTCCAGACGGACGTAGTAGGTGCCGGATTTCAGGACTAAAAAATCGGTCATAGCAAAAGCCTTCGCTAGTCATTTCTACCCAAAATTCTACCCAAAATTTCTACCCAAAGCCACTGAAAGCCTTTAAACTCGCGGCATTGCTGGGTCTTATGATGTTTTTGAGGGAGTTCGAGTCTCCCTCGGGGCACCAAAATTAAGAAAGGTCTTGCTTAGCAAGGCCTTTTTTTTCGTCTGTCGGAAAGTGCCCCCTCTCCACTCAATGGCCACCTGCTCACCCGCGATGAGACCGGTTGCGCGATAAACTTGGCGAAGTATTGATCGCTAAAAGCGAAGAACTTCAGACGCTTGCCACAAGCTCAAAGCCTGCTGGCGATTTCTTGCCACATATGGTCGTAGTTGTATTTCAACCAACGAATCAGCAACTTGTCGAACAACCTGCGAAACCAATTACGCTGCCGCGCCACAAGCCTTTCCTCTATCTCGCCCCTGAGCCAATCAGGGTCAAAACCTGTCCAGACAGTCGGCAAGACCGCTGCAATGTTCATAAAGCACACCGGCGCTACTTCTGAATAAAAAATCTCGTAGAGCACCGCTGGATCGACGCCTTTTAGCTGGCATGCGATGTAATCGTAATCAGTGGGAAAATGGTTGAACGGTTCGGACAGTGCAGCTCTAACGTTTGTCAGTTGTGGTTCATTCAGAAAATGCTCCAACGGGAAAACCCCTCCATTTGCGTTCCACTGGCGCGGCGCAGTTCAAACGACGAGCCGAGACAGGAACTCAGATATCTGGATCAGGCGCACGCGGGGCTTGAACAACTCCCCCAAACAAACGCTCAGCTATCTGACGACCTCGTTCCTGGCCCTCCTCCGTCAACCAGATCGATTTGTTCCTGTTTACCGGATTACTGATGAGACCCTGTTCATGCAATCGGTTCATGACTTCAAAATCGAAGCCTTTCCATGCATTGCCGTCGTCGGAACTGAAAGCGGCCAACAGGGCAAGCACAGCCTCTTCAATCAACTTTTCGTCGTATTCCATGATCGTCGCTCCGCTCATATGCCTGAACTATCGTTGAGTTTGTCTGGCAGCTCATACTCGCTGGCCATCCTGAGAAACTCGTTCTGTTGCTTAGGTCATTGAATGTCTCGGCGCTGTCCGTGCAACCTGTTTTGCCTAGGGACTGCACCTGATGCGTCCACTCAGTATAATCACGCACGCCCGCAGCCGGTCTTCCGCCCCGTTGCGACTATCGCTGGTCGTACCGAATTTCAAGACTCAAGCTCAAGAACCTCCAAGGCCAACCATGGAAACGTCACTGGAAACCGTCGCCCTGTTCTCTCTCAAACTCGCTTACGAGGAGGAAGGCCTGAGCCCGATTCTGCGGGATGACATGGTTATGGGTGACTATCAGAAAGACGTGTTCGAATTGCTGGTGCGCCGGGGTGATGTCGAGACCATCCAGTTCAAGATGAACGAGTGCCTGGGCTTGGCGATGGATGCGTTGGGCGGTGTCGAGAAACCGTTGGGGCGGGAGCTGCACAAGCTGTCAGCCGATTTCAGGCAGGCGCAGTCGCTGGAGCAGCTTGATCAACCGCTCCTCGCGCTCAAGGGTTATCTGAAAGACATTCTCTGATCAGTTGCTTCACGCGCTGACCTTTCAGCGTCGAGCCTTCAACACCCGAATATCCGTGGGAAATCCATCCGCCCCCACAATCTTCTTCCAGCCCACATACTGAAACTCGCCCCGCTCATCGATGTAATCGCCCTTCTCCACCGACCGGCCACCGACGATCGCCACGCGTTTTTCCTCGCCACAACCGCCATCCGATGGGCGAACGGTATAAATCACATACGGCTTCACATATTGCGTGGCGCGGAAGTATTGGCCGCAGACTTCGTCGACGGTGATCAGCATGGTTTTCAGGCGAGCTTCGCCGTCCATGTCTTCGTGCAGTTTCAGGAAGGAGATGTCGCCGACGTCGCTGTAGCCGAGTGAACGGGCGCGTTTGTATTTGGGGGAGTTCTGGTGGGCGATGCGGCCTTGTTCGGCGGCCTGGTTCATTCTGGCGGCAAACTCGGCCTTGCCTTGCGCAATGGTTGCCTCGGCCTGGGCGGCGACGTTTTCGCATTGCGCGAATTCGCGGGAGCTGAGGTATTGGGGCGTCAGGTTCGAGCGGCGCTGGTTCATGCTCCGCAGGCTGTTCTCCAGATCGCCGATCACCTCATAGGCGCTGGGTACGCGACCGCTCTGGACGTCGGCGATTTTCTCCTGCATTCGCTGGCAGTTGGCGAGGTAATACTGCCAGCTGCTTTCCGGGGGCTCCTTCCACTCGGCGAATGCCGGGGTAATGACAGCGGCGCAGGTGATTGCACAGAGCAAGCGCAGAACAGAAGCGGCTTTTGGCATGAGTAGTCCATTACAGGAATCAAGAAAGTGGCGCGACGCTACTATTTTGCTATCGTGCCGTCCACTGTCGGCAAGGTGCCGAGCGTTTGTACCGCGACTGGTTGCGAAGGATGGATACGATGGATGTTGTGTTTTTCTTTATCGCCTGGATAGGCATGTGGGTCTGGGTCGTCAGGCAGCGTGGTGCGTGGAATCTGCTACTCGCCAATGTGTTGGGTGCGGCCAGCGGCATGATTGTCGGCCTGGTGGTTTCGCAGCTTTGTGTCGGTCTGTTCGGCTCTAGCCGGCCACCGGTCCCGGGGGTCATGGGATCGCTTCTGGAAATGCTGGCGACTGCCGCGGCGCTGACCGGCGTATGGATGCTGGTGGCCCGTCGCTCGCAGGTCGAACACCCTGTCGCGCGTCAGCTACTGGCCGGCCTTTGCGGCGTTGTGGCCGGCATAACGGCGATCATGTTTTTTGTTCAGATCAATCCGCCCAATCTCGGCATGTGAATGTCTTCGTGGCGTCAGACCTCTATTTTGATATCTTGCCGTCCATCTTCAGCACTCACCGCCAGTGGGTGCTGTTTTGCAGGCTATTGAAGGGTTAAGGAAAGGATCGAATGGAGTTTCTGAGTTTTCTGGCATTTATCGCCGCCTGGGGTTTGATGTGGCGCTGGGTGGTGAAAAACCGCGGCAGCTGGAATCTGTTTTACGGCAACATCGTTGGCGCGGCGGGCGGTTTTATCGTCGGCATGGTGGTGCTGTCGATCTTGCTGTCGATATTCCCGTCGGCGCATAAATCCGCAAAAGCGCCAATTGAAGACGTGATCACACAGAGTGATGTGACCACCAGTCTGTTGCCCGAAGCCGAGTCGGATTCGACGTCCGCGGTGCTGGAGAACGCGCCGGGCTTTGCCGCGATCGAGCCGGATAACCAACCTTCTCCGCCGGATTCCGCACTGCTGCCGAATTACGCCAGCCGGGCGCCGAAATCGATATCGGAAAAAACCGTCCTGGATCAGAGCGACGCGCAGGGCCGTAAAGCGCTCACCGCGCTGCGCGACAAGCTTGGGCAAAATGCAGACAGCGATAAATCGATGCTCGCGTATGTCATGTGCGGCACGGTGGTCACCAGCACACTGCGCTTCCCCGCGTCGGAGCGCTTCGCCGACAGTTCTGCCATTGTCACCAAGCGCTTCAAAGATCAGGTCTACACCCTCAGCAACAAGGTCACCGCGCGCAACATGAACGGTGATGACGTCACTTATCGCTTCGACTGTTCGGTGCAGGAGCAACCCGCGTCCGCCGAATGGCGACTGCTGAATCTGAAATTGCAGAAGGTCGGTTCTTAAGCCTCGTTTAAGGGTTCAAGGCGCCGGCTGCGCTATCATCGCCAGCCTGTGCGCCTTGAGCTTTGCCCCCGAATGTCCCCGATATCTGCTGACCTGAATCCGCTGCCTCCCGTCTTGGCCGGCCCACTGCTGCGCCGGCTGGAAACCACGCGCGTGGTGCTGTGGTTGGTCGGTACGCGTCAACTGTCGCTGACGTTGCGCCTGCAAGGCGTAGGAGACATCCCTCTCGATGCCGGGAAGTGCACGGTCATTCCTGTAGGCCGTCATGCGTTCGTTCATTTGATTGACGTTGTGCTCGACAGCGCCCTGCCCTGTGACACGCGCATCGACTATGACCTGCTGATCGACGGCCAGACGCCCATCGCCGAATGGGCGCCGCACCTGCTGTACGGCAATGCCCGCTGTCCAAACCTCGTCGTGCGCTCACGGATTGATCAGTTGCTGCATGGCTCCTGCCGCAAACCACATCATCCGGCGGCAGACGGTCTGCTGTGCGTCGATCAACTGCTGTCCGGCGAAACCGATCCGCAACAACGCCCAGCGCTGCTGATGATGAGCGGCGACCAGATCTACGCCGACGATGTTGCCGGCCCGATGCTGCGGGCGATTCATGCGTTGATCGAGCGCCTCGGTCTGTTCGACGAACACCTCGAAGGCGCGGTGGTCAGCGACAGCGCCAGACTCTACGAACACCCGGCCAGCTACTACCACCGTGCGGATTTGTTACCCGCGCTGGAGAGCAACGAGACCTTGCGCGAGCGATTTTTCGGCGGTGCGCGTAAGCCGATCTTCACCAGCAGCAGTGCTGACAATCACCTGGTGACCTTCGCCGAAGTGATGGCGATGTATTTGCTGGTGTGGTCGCCGATTGCCTGGGGGTTGATCAATCCTGCTGCTCCAGCGCTGACGCCTGAACGCTTGAAGCGCTACACCCTGGAGCAGACCCGAATCGATGGTTTCAAGGCCGGGTTGGCCAACGTTGCCCGGGCGCTGGCGCACCTGCCGAGCCTGATGATTTTCGATGACCACGACATCACCGATGACTGGAACCTTTCCGCGCAATGGGAGGAAACCGCCTACGGTCATCCGTTCTCCAAACGCATCATCGGCAACGCCTTGATCGCGTACATGTTGTGTCAGGGCTGGGGCAATAATCCGGACGCGTTCAAGGATGTGCTGGAGAACACTCGCCGCCTGAGCGCCAGTGGTGACGATCAATATCTCGACAGCCCGGTGCAGGACGCGCTGATCGATGACTTGCTGCGCTTTCAGCATTGGCATTTCGTGCTGCCGAGCAGCCCGGCGCTGGTGGTGCTCGACACCCGCACCCGGCGCTGGCGCAGCGAGATGGCACTCAAGCAACCCTCCGGTTTACTGGACTGGGAAGCGCTGAGCGAACTGCAGCAGGAGCTGCTTGATCATCCGTCAGCGATCATCGTTTCACCGGCGCCGATCTTCGGCGTGAAGCTGATTGAAACCGTTCAGAAGGTTTTCAGCTGGTGCGGTTATCCACTGCTGGTCGACGCCGAAAACTGGATGGCTCATCGCGGTGCGGCGCAGGTTATCCTGAACATTTTCCGACACACCCGCACACCCGGAAACTACGTGGTGCTGTCCGGCGATGTGCATTATTCCTTCGTCTACGAAGTGCTTATCCGACACCGCAAGGCCGGGCCACGGATCTGGCAGATCACCAGCAGCGGGATCAAGAACGAGTTCCCGAAAACCCTGCTGGAATGGTTCGACCGCCTCAACCGCTGGCTCTATTCGCCGCGCTCGCCGTTGAACTGGTTCACCAAACGCCGACGCATGCGCATCGTGCCGTACACCCCGGAACATGCCGAAGCGGGTGAACGGCTGTGGAATTCAGCCGGGATCGGCCAGGTGTTTTTCAATGCGCTGGGGCAGCCGAGCGAGATCATTCAGCACAATTCGAACGGGGCGCTGAAGACGCGGATGCTGGCGCCGGAGTTGGGGGATTATCCGGACTGACGTGCACCTATTCCAATGTAGGAGTGAGCCTGCTCGCGATTGCGGTAGGCCATTCAAAATGTATATCGCCTGATACACCGCTATCGCG
>NZ_JASCPO010000299.1:0-6112 GCF_029960145.1 Pseudomonas sp. PS01299
TGAGGGCGGCAGTGTCTGGATGACCGCCTTCGCGAGCAAGCCCGCTCCCACAGGGGATCATGGGTGAACACAAGTTTTGTGCTCGGCACTGATCCCCTGTGGGAGCGTGCTTGCTCGCGAAGGCGTCCTCACAGGCTCCCCTACAACCAATGCCAGAACCGGCTCCAGAAGCCGCGATTCAGATCCTCTTTGCACCCGGCATACTGCCGCGCATACACGTCGGAGCGCGCCTGCACCTTGCGTGCAGTCGGCATCAGCCAGGCCTTGCTGGCGTAGGTTTTGTTGCGAAAACCGCCCCAGCCTTCGTGGTAGTTCAGGTACTGGTTATAGGCGTCGTACTTGTACACGCCGTTGATCGAAGTGGTCTTGTCCATGTACCAGCCGACGAAGTCGATGGCGTCGTCGAAGTCTTCGCGGTCGGCGCCGTGTCGGCCGGTGCTTTTCTGGTAGTCGGACCAGACTTCATCCTTGGCCTGGGCATAGCCGGAGGCTGTCGATACCCGGCCCCACGGAATCACCCACAACAGGTATTTGCGCGGTGTTTTGGCGTCGTAGCGGTAGCCGGACTCCTGATACATGATCGCGAAGGGCACCTGGATCGGCACGCCCCAGCGTTTCTGCGTGACTTGCGCCGCATCGTACCAGTCGCTTTTCTCGCGGAAGATCTCGCAGATGTCTTCCGGCGAACGCGGCGGCGAGGTGCCGCAGCCGCTGAGTAATCCCGCCAGTATCAAAAGTCCCGCCGTCCGCCCCGACATCAAACTGTCATCCCCATGCGCGCAAAAAGGCCGACAGTCTACGCGCTCAGCTCAACTGGTGACGATAGGGCAAATCCGGACCGGTCTTGTTGCACGTAAGGGCGGCCGCCTGTACGGCAAACCTGAGCATCGCCTCGATCTGTTCGCGGCTGAGTGCTTGAACCCCTTCGACCGAATCCAGTTCCTGCTCGGTCAACCAGGTAATCAGCGCCGCTTGAAAGGTATCGCCGGCGCCGACGGTATCGGCGATCTTCACCGAGCACGCCGGTACTGACCACGAACCGTGGGCGCGGCTGAATACGGTGGCGCCTTCGCCGCCACGGGTGAGGAACACTAACTGGCAGCGATGCTGCAGCCAGCCTTCGATCACGCGTTTTGGCTCCTGCTCGGGATACAACAGGCTCAGGTCTTCGTCGCTGACCTTGATCATGTCGGCCAGTTGCACCAGGGTCGCCACGCGCTCGCGCCACAGGTCAATGTTTGGCTCCGGGTTCAGGCGTACGTTGGGGTCGAGGGTGATCAGGCGCTTGCCGCTTTCGCGCTGCACCAGGGTCAGCAGGGTGTCGGCGATCGGTTGCACCACCAGCGAGAACGAGCCGATGTGCAGACCACGGACTTCAGCGTCCAGTTGCGGCAGATGGGCGAGGCTTAATTGGCGATCAGCACAGCCCTCGCCGCGAAAACTGTAATGCGGCGAACCGTTGGCGCCGACCGCGACCATCGCCAGCGTGGTTGGCGCGGCGAAGTCGACCAGGTAGTCCGCACGCACACCTTCATCCTGCAGCACTTGCTGCAAACGCCGGCCGAGATAGTCGGTAGACAGCCCGGCAAACAGCGCCGAATCCACGCCCAGACGGCGTAAGCCGACCGCGACGTTGAACGGCGAGCCGCCGGCAATCGCCTTGAAATTGACTTTCGAGGCCAGACCGCTGGCATCGTCTTCGCTGAAGAAATCGAACAGGGCTTCGCCACACACCAAATACATAATTGTTTGCTCTTTATAGGGTTGCGACATGCTGTTGATAGCGTTCATAGGCCTGCTGGAACGCCGCGACATGGGCGGCGACCGGCAGGGTTTCACTGTGCAGATCGAGCTTCACGCAGCGCTGGCACAGATCGGCCAAAGTGTCTTCGTGGCCGTTCGACCATGACTTGCACCACGCCGCCTGAATCGCCGCGCCAAGTGCTGCGGCTTCGCTGTGTTCGGTGCAGATCACCGGGGTGTTCATGATGTCGGCGACGATCTGCCGCCACACTGCACTTTTCGAACCGCCGCCGATCAGGCAAATGCTGCGGCTTTGTAAACCATTGTGGCGCAACAGATCCAGTCCATAACGCAAACCGAAGGTGGTGCCTTCGACCACGGCGCGACACAGGTTGGCCTGGGTCAGGTTGCTCAGGGTCAGGCCGTGCAGACTGCCGGTGGCATGGGGCAGTGCGGGGACGCGCTCTCCGTTGAGAAATGGCAGCATGCTCACGCCTTCGGCGCCGATCGGTGCTTGGGCCACGAGGTCGTTGAATTGTTCGAGATCAAGGTCGAACAGTTCGCGGATCGCGCCGGTGGCGTTGGTCAGGTTCATGGTGCAGATCAGCGGCAGCCAGCCGCCACTGGACGAGCAGAACGTGGCAACCGAAGCATCCGCGCTGACCTGCGGCGCCTCGGCGTAGGCGTACACCGTGCCGGAGGAACCGAGGCTCATGGTGATCGCCCCCGGCTGAATGTTGCCGGTGCCGATGGCGCCCATCATGTTGTCGCCACCGCCGCTGGCGACCAGCGCATTCGGGTTGAGGCCGAGCTGTTCGGCAATCGCCGGCAGCAGGGTGCCGACCGCCTGATGTGCGTCGATCAGCTCCGGCAGCGCGGCTTGCAGGCGGCCCGTGGCGTCGATGTCGCGCAGCAGTTGCAAGTCCCACTGACGGCTGCGCACGTTGAAATAACCGGTGCCGGAGGCGTCGCCGTATTCGCTGCAGGCGCGGCCGGTGAGCCAGAAGTTGAGGTAGTCGTGGGGCAACAAGATGTGTGCGATACGCGAAAACACATCCGGGTGCTGCTCTTTGGTCCAAAGCAGTTTCGATACGGTGTAGCCCGGCGCGATGACCACCCCGAGGCGCTCCAGCGAGCCTTTTTCACCGCCGAGGTGTTGGAGCAGACGGTCGTTTTCATCGGTAGTTTCGGTGTCGCACCACAGTTTGGCCGGGCGCAGCACCTGGCCCTGATCGTCGAGCAGTACCAGACCGTGTTGCTGGCCGGAAACGCCGATGCCGAGAATCGCCTGACCGTCGATATTGGCGGCGAGCAAGGCGCGGCGGGTGGCGAGGGCGAAGGCGTCGAGCCACTGTTGGGTGTCCTGCTCGCGCCGGCCATTGGCGCCGCTGATCATCGTGTGCGTGGCCGCGCCTTCGCCGAGCACCTGACCGTTGCTGGCATCGAGGATGATCGCCTTGGTGCCCTGGGTGCCGCAGTCGATGCCGAGGAAGAGTTGTCGGGTGGTCACAGTGAGGTCCTCAGGGTTTCAGATCTGCCAAGGTGAGGCTGCCATTCGCGAGCAAGCCCGCTCCCACATTTTGAAACGCGTTCCCCTGTGGGAGCGGGCTTGCTCGCGAAGGCGTCGGTGGTTTCACCGCTGAATTCAGGCCAAAACCCGCTCCAACGTGCGCGTCACCCCCACCTCGCGCAAGCTGTTGCAGCACCACTCAAACGCCGCAACAAACTCCGCCGACCGTGGAATCGCCGTGCCGAAGATCTCCTCGACCGCCAGCAACCGCTGGGTAATCAGCGCATCATCCGCCACCAGTCCCTGACAGAATTCCGCCCGTGGATCGGGAATCGTATAAGTGTCGCCATTCTCATCCACGCCCTTCAAATACAACGCCCAGGCCGCCACCACCAACGCTGCGCGCTTGGTCTCCTGGCCATCGGTAATCAAGCGGTTGATCGTCGGAATGGTGAACTTGGGAAACTTCGACGAGCCGTCTGAACACACTCGTTCCAGCTGATCGGCAATCGCCTGATTAGAGAAGCGCGCGACCAGCGTATTTTTGTAGTCGGTCAGGTCGATGCCCGGTACCGGCGCCAGTTGTGGGGTGACATCGAGATCCATGTACGCACGCATGTAGCGCACGAACAGCGGGTCGTTCATGGTTTCGTGAACGAAGCGGTAGCCCTTCAGAAACCCCAGATAAGTCAGCGCCAAGTGACTGCCGTTGAGCAGTTTGATCTTCATTTCTTCGTAGGGCGATACGTCATCGGTGAACTGCACGCCGACCTGTTCCCAGGCCGGGCGCCCATTGACGAATTTGTCTTCCAGCACCCATTGCACAAACGGCTCGCAGACCACTGGCCAGGCATCGTCCACCGCGTGTTTGTCGGCCAGTTGCAGGCGATGCGCGGTGCTGGTCATCGGCGTGATGCGATCAACCATGGCGTTGGGAAAACTGACGTTCTGCTCGATCCAGTCGCGCAGCCCCGGGTCACGCAGGGTGGCGAAGGCGAGCAGGGCTTTGCGGGTCACCGCGCCGTTATGCGGCAGGTTATCGCAGGACATGATCGTGAACGCCGGTATGCCCGCGCCACGGCGTTTTTCCAGCGCCGCGCAGAGGAAACCGAACACGGTTTTCGGCGCCTGCGGATGTGCCAGATCGTGTTGAATCTGCGGCAGGTGCGCCATGAATTCGCCGTTGCTGTCGTCGATGCAGTAGCCGCCTTCGGTGATGGTCAGCGAGACGATACGGATCAGCGGATCGGCAAGTTTGTCGATCAGCGCCTGCGCGCCATCCTCGGCCAGGAGCATGTCGCGGATCGCACCGATCACCCGGACTTCGGTGTCATTGCTATCACCGAGTTCAAACAGGGTGAACAGGTAGTCCTGCTCCTTGAGATCGTCACGGGCGCGGCGGTCTTCCGCGCGCAGGCCGACGCCGCAAATCGCCCAGTCGAGGGCTTCGCCGGTGTTCATCAGCGCATCGGTGTAATACGCCTGATGGGCGCGGTGGAAGCCGCCGACGCCAATGTGTGCGATGCCCTGACGGGTGTCGCTGAGGCTGTAGGACGGCAGTTGCACCTCGGGGGCGAGGCGGTGCAGGTTTTGTTCATTCAGTTTCATCGGACAGGTCTCGAAATTCAGGCCGCGGCGCGAAGCGGGCGGGTCAGCGCCACGCCATCGGCGTCGAACAGGTGGCAATGGCTGGCGTCCAGGTGCAGGTTCAGTTGCTCGCCGTAGCGGCTCGCCAGGTCACCGCGCACGCGCATGGTCAGGGCTTCGCCGGCGTTGGTGGTGACGTGGCAGAAGGTGTCGCTGCCCAGGCGTTCGCTGACGTCGGCGGTGACTTGCAGGGTGCAGTCGCCCGGTTGTGCCAGCTCCAGATGTTCCGGGCGAATGCCCAGGGTCACGGTGCTGCCGACGCTCAGGTTGGCGGCATTGAACGGCAGGGTGATGCGCGTGCCGGCGTCCAGCGAGACTTCGCAGGTCTGGCCGTCGATGCGGGCGATCTTGCCTTTGAGGAAACCCATTTTCGGCGTGCCGAGGAACCCGGCGACGAACAGGTTGGCCGGGTTGTGATAGAGGTCCAGCGGCGAGCCGACCTGCTCGATTTTGCCGCCGTTGAGCACCACCACTTTGTCGGCCATGGTCATCGCTTCGACCTGATCGTGGGTCACGTAGATCATCGTGGCTTGCAGGTCCTTGTGCAGACGCAGCAGCTCCAGACGCATCTGCACGCGCAGCGCGGCGTCGAGGTTGGACAGCGGTTCGTCGAACAGAAAGATCTTCGGATTGCGCACGATCGCCCGGCCGATGGCGACCCGTTGCCGTTGGCCGCCGGACAGCTGTTTGGGCTTGCGCTCGAGCATCGGCCCGAGTTCGAGAATGCGCGCCGCTTCGCCGACCTTTTTCTCGACTTCGGCTTTCGGTACACCGGCCAGATCGAGGGCGAACGACATGTTTTTCTTCACGGTCATGTGCGGGTACAGCGCATAGGTCTGGAACACCATCGCCAGATCGCGCTTGGCCGGGCTGACTTCGGTGATGTCGCGGCCATCGAGTTCGATGGTGCCGCCGCTGACTTCTTCCAGGCCGGCGATCAGTCGGAGCAGGGTGGATTTGCCGCAACCGGACGGGCCGACGAAGACCACGAATTCCTTGTCATTCACCTCAAGGTCGATGCCCTTGATGATGGAAAAACCTTCGAAGCCTTTTTGCAGATTCTTGATTTTCAGGTTGGCCATGGTGATGGGCCTCCGCTTAAGTTAATTCAATGGCGCCGGGCATGCTTTTGGTGGGAGCGGGCTTGCTCGCGAAGGGGCCGTGTCAGTCACGATCATTGTTGGATGACCCACCGCTTTCGCGAGCAAGCCC
>NZ_JASCPO010000029.1:0-43536 GCF_029960145.1 Pseudomonas sp. PS01299
TGATTGTTTTGCCCAAGGGTAATTGAGGCCAGCAGGGCCGGCCCCTTCGCGAGCAGGCTCACTCCTACAGTTGAAATGCATTCCCCTGTAGGAGTGAGCCTGCTCGCGATAGCGGTAATAGAGATTACGAATATCTCAGCGCATGCGCCGGCTCGATCTTCGCCGCCCGCAACGCCGGGTACACCGTCGCCAGGAAGCTCAGAATAAAGCCCGCCGAGCAGATCAACAGCACATCCCCGCCCTGCAATTCCGAAGGCAGGTTGCTGACGAAGTACACGTCGGAACTGAAGATGTGCTGCCCGGTAACGCGCTCAACCCAGCCGACCATCTCGCTGACATTAAGTGCCGCGATCACGCCGAGCACGCCGCCAATCAGTGTGCCGACAATGCCGATCACCGTACCCTGCACCATGAAGATCGCCATGATTTGCCGTGGCGTGGCGCCGATGGTACGCAGGATCGCGATGTCTGCGCCTTTGTCGTTCACCACCATGATCAGCGTGGCGATGATGTTGAACGCCGCCACCGCGACGATCATCAGCAACAGCAGGCCGATCATGGTTTTTTCCATTTTCATCGCGCTGAACAGGCTGCCCTGGGTGTGAGTCCAGTCGTCAGCCTTGAACTTGGCACCGAGGCCTGCGGCGATGTCCGAGGAGACTTTCGGCGCGGCGTACAGATCCTTCACCGCAAGGCGCACACTCTGCACCTGATTCGGCTGCCAGTGCTGCATGGTCGCGGCATCGGCCACGTGGATCAGGCCCATCGAACCGTCCAGTTCGGCGCCGACCTTGAACACACCGACCACGTTCAGGCGCTGCATGCGCGGGGTAATGCCCCCCGGTGCGGTGCTGACCTCCGGGACGATCAAGGTGATCTTGTCGCCGACGTTGAGGCGGAAGCGGCGCGCGGTGATTTCACCGATCACTACACCGAACTCGCCCGGTTTCAGGTCATCGAGACGCCCCTGCACAATGTGCTGGGCCACGATCGACACCTTGCCTTCCTGGGCCGGATCGACGCCGCTGATCTGAATCGGCTGCATCAAACCCTTGTAGGACAGCATGCCTTCCATCTCGGTGAACGGCACGGCGGCGGTCACTTCAGGATTTTTCAGCGCGGCGGCGGCGACCGGCTGCCAGTCATCGATCGGCTTGACGCCAACGATGGTCGCGTGCGGCACCATACCGAGGATGCGCGAGCTCATTTCACGCTGGAAGCCGTTCATCACCGACAGCACCACGATCATCGCCAGCACGCCGAGGGCGAGCCCGATCATCGAAGTCATCGAGATGAACGAAACAAAGCGATTGCGGCGTTTGGCGCGGGTATAGCGCGTGCCGATAAAGATCGATAACGGTCTGAACATTCGCTGGGGCACCGTATAAAAAATCAAGCTTAAAAAAGCGGCCAATCGCTTGAGAGCGTAGCGAGCGAAGGAAAGACAAGGCAAAAACAGGCGAGGAAGCGGAGTCTACTGGCTGTAAATGAGCATTCCGAGCCTGTTTTTAACGCAGTATTTCCGAGCGCAGTAGCTCTCAAGGGATTGGAGTCAGGCAGCCTTCCTGCAATTGAAGGACGCGGTCCATCTGGCGGGCCAGGTTCATGTCGTGAGTCACCACCAGGAACGCCGTGCGCATTGAAGTGCTGAGTTCCAGCATCAAGTCCTGGATGCCTTCGGCGGTGTGCGAATCAAGGTTGCCGGTTGGCTCGTCGAGCATCACCAGGCCTGGATTGTTCACCAGCGCACGGGCGATAGCCACACGCTGGCGTTCACCACCGGACAGCTCGGCCGGTTTGTGCTCCAGACGATGGCCCAGCCCCACCCGCTCCAGCAACGCGGTAGCGCGCTGACGTGCTTGCGGGATCGCGGTCTTGCCGATCAGCAGCGGCATGCAGACGTTTTCCAGCGCGGTGAATTCCGGCAGCAAGTGGTGGAACTGGTACACGAACCCCAAGGCACGGTTACGCAGCAGGCCACGCTTCTTCTCGCTCAGCGCCGACAGTTCTTCGCCGTCGAGCCAGACGCTGCCTTCAGTCGGCGTGTCGAGACCGCCGAGCAGGTTGAGCAAGGTACTTTTGCCGGAACCGGACTTGCCGACGATCGCCACACGCTCGCCCGGGTGCAACTCCAGTTGCAGACCGGCCAACACTTGCACCGACTCCGGGCCTTCCTCGTAGGATTTGCCCAGGTTGCGGCAGCTCAAAATTGCTTTATCACTCATGCCCGACTCACTCATAACGTAGCGCCTCCGCCGGCTGGGTGCGCGCAGCACGCCAGGCGGGATACAGGGTGGCGAGGAAACTCAGGACCAACGCAGCAGCGCAGACCATGACCACGTCCTGGCTCTGCACCTGCGACGGCAGGTAATCAATGAAATACACATCGGCGTTGAGGAACTTGTGGCCGATCAGCCCTTCGAGGGCGGAAATCGCCGCACTGACGTTGAGCGCAGCGAGAATACCGAGCACCGCACCAATCGCCGTACCGACCACGCCGATCACGGTGCCCTGCACCATGAACGTGCGCATGATCGTCCCCGGCGTGGCGCCGAGGGTACGCAGAATGGCGATGTCGCTCTTCTTGTCATTTACCACCATCACCAGCGTGGAAATGATGTTGAACGCAGCCACCGCGACGATCAGCAGCAACAGCAGACCGATCATGGCTTTTTCCATGCGGATCGCCTGATACAGGTTGCCGTGGGTGCGGGTCCAGTCGCGGGCGTAGTAATGGTCTTCGCCCAGTTGCTGGGCGATGGTCCAGGCCACGCGCGGCGCCTGGAACAGATCATCGAACTTCAACCGGATGCCCTGCACCTGATCAGGCTTCCAGCGGTGCATTTTCGCCAGATCCTGCAGGTTGGTGACGCCCAGATAGCCGTCCAGCTCACCGGCGCCGACATGGAAGATGCCGACCACGGTAAAGCGCTTCATGCGCGGGAACATCCCGGCGGGGGTCACGCTGACCTCCGGCGCGACGAAGGTGACCTTGTCACCGAGGCCCACGCCGAGCTTGGTCGCAGCCTTGTCGCCGATGACGATGCCGAAGCTGCCCGGCGTCAGGTCGTCGAGTTTGCCCTGCTTCATGAAGTTGTCGATGATCGACACATTGCGCTCGAGCGCGGGGTCGATGGCGTTGAGCAACACCTTGGACACCTGGCCGTTGTTGGTCAGCAAACCCTGCATCTGGGTGAACGGCGCAACCGCCGTCACCTCAGGGTTGCGCTTGACCTTGGCGGCCAGGCTCTGCCAATCGTTGATCGGTTCGCCGGTTTCAAGAGTCGCGTGGGGCACCATGCCCAACACGCGGGTGCGCATCTCATGATCGAAGCCGTTCATCACCGATAGCACCACGATCATCACGATCACGCCGAGGGCGAGCCCGATCATCGAAGTCAGGGAAATGAATGACACAAAATGATTGCGACGCTTTGCACGGGTATAACGCGTGCCGATAAATACGAAGAGAGGTCTGAACATGTCGGGGCTTGTTCGGAGGGAAAAGGAACGTCCTTGTGGCGGGGGTCGATAACCAGCTTTACACTCAGACCACCGCCGCTACCATGGGTTCGCCATGTCGACATTAGATGAAGAAGATCGCCGCGAATACTACCGTATCGAGGACATGATCGCACTGGAAATTCGGCCCCTGTCCGCTCCCGAAGCCGCAGGCCAGGAAGTGTTGCAGGATGCTTCCCCGCTGTTCAACCTGCTCAGCGAACTGCACCTGAGCGAATTCGAGTCGCAGCACCTGTTACGCCAGATCAGCGAGCGCGACCGGGCGATCGCCGCGTTTCTCAAATCCCAGAACAAACGCATCGACCTGCTCAGCCAGGTGGTCGCCCTGACCGTGCTCGGCCATATCGGCGAGCCACAACCGGTGATCATCTCCGAAGGCGGGATCGATTTTCAGCACCCGACCGCGCTGGCCACTGGCGCGCACCTGTCGGTGAAACTGGTGCTGATGCCGCAGGCGCTGGGCCTGCTGCTGCGCGCCCGCGTCACTCATTGCGATCGCAAGGGCGACGGCTACGACATCGGCACCGAGTTCGAACACTTGACCGACGCCCAGCGCCAGTTGCTCGCCCGCTATATCTTGCAGAAACAGGCCCAGGAACGACGCCTGGCCCGTGAACAGAACGAATCAGGCATTTAAATTAAGGAAGCACCGTGACCCTTATCTACGGCCACCGCGGCGCCAAGGGCGAAGCACCGGAAAATACCCTGACCAGTTTTCAGGAATGTCTCAAGCACGGCGTACGCCGTTGCGAACTGGATCTGCACCTGTCCAAGGACGGCGAGCTGATGGTGATCCACGACCCGACCCTCAAGCGCACCACCGACCGGCGCGGCAAGGTGGTCGAGCACACCGCCGCCGAACTGGTGACCTACGACGCGCGCAAGGGCGGCCCGGGCTGGATCAAGCCGTGCCCGATTCCGACCCTGGAAGAATTGTTCGAGCAGTGTGATTTCGAGCACTGGCAACTGGAAGTCAAAAGCGCCTCACGCACCCGTGCAGCGACCACCGTACTGGCGATTCGCGAAATGGCCCAGCGTCATGGCCTGCTGGACAAGGTCACCATCACTTCGAGCTCGCGGGAAGTGCTGAAAGCGGCGCTGGACCTGGTACCGGACGTGTCGCGTGGACTGGTGGCCGAATACGCCTGGCTCGACCCGCTAAAGGTCGCGGCCAGCTATGGCTGTGAGATTCTGGCTCTGAACTGGACGCTGTGTACGCCGGAACGCCTGCAGAAGGCGCAGCGTCAGGGGCTGCATGTCTCGGTGTGGACCGTCAACGAGCCTGCGCTGATGCGCAGACTCGCCGACTTCGGCGTTGACAGCCTGATTACAGACTTTCCCGGTTTGGCCACTGCCACCCTCGAGAATTGCTGAAATCGGTCTCCCCGGCCGGCTCAGGCCACCGGCCGGAGCCCGTCAAAAAAGCCGGTTGAGGCCGTCGTACGCCGCTACCCGATAGGCTTCGGCCATGGTCGGGTAGTTGAACGTGGTGTTGACGAAGTACTTCAGGGTGTTCAACTCGCCCGGCTGGCTCATGATCGCCTGACCGATGTGCACGATCTCCGACGCCTGATAACCGAAGCAGTGAACGCCCAGCACTTCCAGGGTTTCACGGTGGAACAGGATCTTCAGCATGCCTTGCGGCTCGCCGGCGATCTGCGCACGCGCCATGCTCTTGAAGAACGCCTTGCCGACTTCATACGGCACTTTGGCCTGGGTCAGCTCCTGCTCGTTCTTGCCAATCGAGCTGATCTCCGGAATGGTGTAGATGCCGGTCGGCACGTCATTCACAAAGCGCCAGCTACCGTTATCAACGATGCTGCCGGCAGCCGAACGACCCTGGTCGTGGGCGGCACTGGCCAGGCTCGGCCAGCCGATCACGTCGCCAGCGCCATAGATGTTCGGCACGCAGGTGCGGTAGGCCTCGTCGACTTCGATCTGGCCACGGCTGTTGACCTTGACGCCGATGTTTTCCAGACCGAGCTGGTCGGTATTGCCGGTACGGCCGTTGCACCAGAGCAAGGCGTCGGCCTTGATCTTCTTGCCGGACTTCAGGTGCAGGATCACACCGTTGTCCACACCTTCAACGCGATCGTAGTCCTCGTTGTGGCGCACGGTGATGTTGTTGTTGCTGAAGTGATAGCTCAACGCCTGGGAGATTTCCGAGTCGAGGAAGCTCAACAACTGACCACGGTTGTCCACCAGCTCAACCAATACACCCAGACCGCTGAAGATCGAAGCGTATTCACAGCCGATCACGCCGGCGCCGTACACGATCAGTTTGCGCGGGGTGTGGCCGAGGCTGAGGATGGTGTCGCTATCGTAGATACGCGGGTGATTGAAATCGATGTCCGCCGGGCGATAAGGGCGCGAACCGGTGGCGATGATGATGTGCTTGGCCACCAGTTTCTCGACCACGCCGTTGGCGCAGACCACTTCGATGGTTTGCTCGTCGGCGAAGCTGCCGGTGCCGAAGAACACGTCGACGCGGTTACGGGCGTAGTAGCCAGTGCGCGAAGCGACTTGTTTGGAAATGACTTTCTCGGCGCTTTTCAACACGTCCGGGAAGGAGAACCAGCGCGGTTCGCCGATCGCCCGGAACATCGGGTTGGTGTTGAACTGCATGATCTGCCGCACCGAGTGACGCAGGGCCTTGGACGGGATGGTTCCCAGGTGGGTGCAGTTGCCGCCGACCTGGCGACGGCTGTCGACCATTGCCACCTTGCGCCCCGCTTTGGCGGCGTTCATTGCCGCGCCTTCTCCCGCCGGGCCGGAACCCAACACCACCACGTCGTAGTTGTAGACAGCCATGCGTACTCCTCAGAACAGGCCGCGGTGCCAGCAGCACCGGCGGCTAAATCACGCCGAATCGTGGCGCGAAGGAACAATTGGGGGTCAGTAAAGAACCCGGACACAGTCTATAGAAGCGTCAACGCCGCGCACATTAACCCTTGGTCGCGTCGTAGGCTACTTTTGCCTGCACTACAACGCCAGCTTTCGTACTGTTTTCAGTCAATTTTTGCGCCACTGAGGCGTTCGAAAGCCGCACTGGTGCGGATAACAAAACCTGTATCGGCACGAATCACGAAGAATGCACCAATGTCATGTTTTTCGGCATAGTCCCAAGCCCGTTCAGGCCCGAGAATCAGCAACAGCGTCGATAGTCCATCGGCCATCAACGCTGAAGGATGAATTACCGTGACTGACGCCAGGTTATGTAGGACCGGTGCCCCGCTCCGTGCATCGAAGGTGTGGGAATAACGCCGGCCACCTTGCAGGAAATAGTTACGGTAATCACCGGAGGTGGAAACGCCGTAGCCGTCGACCTCAATGATCCGTTCGGCCACCTGCTGATCGTCTCGCGGCTCTTCCAGCGCAATACGCCAGGATGAGCCATCAAGCTTCTTGCCCTTGGCCTTTAGCTCACCGGTGGCTTCGGCGAGATAGTCATGGATGCCCATCGACTCGAGCCTGGCGGCGATGGTGTCGACCGCGTAACCGGCGGCGATGCTGTTGAAGTCGACTTCGACAGCAGCGTCCTTGCACAAGCGGTCGCCGTCGATATGCAAATGGCGGTAGCCGACTCGCTGCAGGGTTTCGGCCAGCGCGGCGGAGTCGGGGACTTTCTCTTCACGCCCTTGCGGGCCGAACCCCCACAGGTTCATCAGCGGTTCGACAGTCAGGTCGTAGGAACCTTCGCTCTGCTCCGACAGCTGCTCGCCGACACGGACCAATTCGAGCACGGCAGCCGGCAGGGTCTGACAGCTGTTCGCCGGCAAGGCATTGAAACGTTCGATGTCGGAGTCACTGCGATAGGTCGACATCTGCCGATCCACTTCCGCGAGGATACCTTCCACTTCCCGGCGAACTTGCGCCGGCTCGGCAATACCCGCGTGTCGCACGTACTTGATCGAATACGTACTGCCCATGGTCGCCCCCCCAAAGCTTTCCATGGACTCACCGCTGCCGCAGGCAGCGAGAAAAACCGCGACACTCACAAGCCAAACCCACCGTCCAGTGAACAATTCTTCATCTCCCCATAAAAGCGCGCCGGCCATTATGGATCAAAGGCCCGCACGCTCCCCAACGGATGCAACGCGTCATAAGAAACCAATAATGAGTAACTGAAAATGTCCTCGACCACGGGCAAAGGCAAAGCGATTTTTCGCGTTGTCAGCGGCAATTTTCTCGAGATGTTCGACTTTATGGTCTATGGCTTCTACGCCACGGCCATCGCCAAAACCTTCTTCCCGGCCGACAGCGCCTTCGCTTCCCTGATGCTGTCCCTGGCCACCTTCGGTGCCGGTTTCCTGATGCGTCCGCTGGGCGCGATCTTCCTTGGTGCCTACATTGACCGTCACGGTCGTCGCCAGGGCCTGATCATTACCCTTGCGTTGATGGCCGCCGGTACGATCCTGATCGCCTGCGTGCCGGGCTATGCCACTCTGGGTGTCGCAGCGCCGTTGATCGTGCTGTTCGGTCGCTTGCTGCAAGGCTTCTCGGCCGGCGTCGAGCTGGGCGGTGTTTCGGTGTATCTGGCGGAAATCGCCACGCCGGGCCGCAAAGGCTTTTTCGTCAGTTGGCAGTCCGCCAGCCAGCAGGCGGCGGTGGTGTTTGCCGGCCTGCTCGGGGTTGGCCTCAACCACTGGCTGAGCCCGGAACAGATGGGTGACTGGGGCTGGCGCGTGCCGTTCCTGATCGGCTGCATGATTGTTCCGGTGATCTTCGTCATTCGTCGTTCGCTGGAGGAAACCCCGGAATTCCAGGCGCGCAAACATCGCCCTACCCTGCGGGAAATCGTCCGCTCAATCGGTCAGAACTTTGGCATCGTCATCGCCGGCATGGCGCTGGTGGTGATGACCACGGTTTCGTTCTACCTCATCACCGCCTACACCCCGACCTTCGGCAAGGCTGAACTGCATCTGTCGGATTTCGACGCGCTGCTGGTGACCGTGTGCATCGGTCTGTCGAACTTCTTCTGGCTGCCGGTGATGGGCGCGGTGTCCGACAAGATCGGGCGCAAACCCCTACTGCTGGCGGCGACCATTCTGGCGATCCTGACCGCCTACCCGGCGCTGTCGTGGCTGGTGGCGAACCCGAGTTTCAGTCATCTGCTGATCGTCGAACTGTGGCTGTCGTTCCTGTACGGTTCGTACAACGGCGCGATGGTCGTGGCTCTGACCGAAATCATGCCGGTGGAAGTGCGCACCACCGGATTCTCGCTGGCCTATAGCCTGGCGACGGCGACCTTTGGTGGCTTCACGCCAGCAGCCTGTACTTATCTGATCCATGTGCTGGACAACAAGGCTGCGCCGGGGATCTGGCTCAGCGGTGCGGCGGTACTGGGGTTGATTGCGACGCTGGTGCTGTTCCGTGGCAACAAACATGAACTGCGGACTGCGCAAGCGGCCGTGGCAGGTGGCGCCCGATAAAACGCCTTCGGGAGCAAGCCCCCTCCCACAAGGACCGGTGGTGCCAACATGATTGTGTGAACACCGCCAAACCTGTGGGAGGGGGCTTGCTCCCGAAGAGGCCGGTACAGGCAATAAAGATTCAGCAGGCATAAAAAAACGCCCCGACCTAAGTCGGGGCGTTTTCATTTGCAGCGAAGGCTTAGCGCGGGAACGCTGGCGGGTTTACACCGGCCATGTCTTCCATCACGCGAACCACCTGGCAGCTGTAGCCGAACTCGTTGTCGTACCAGACGTACAGCACAACGCGGTTGTCCTGAACGATGGTCGCTTCAGCGTCGACCACACCGGCGTGACGCGAACCCACGAAGTCAGTGGACACCACTTCCTGCGAATTGACGAAGTCGATTTGCTTGTGCAGATCGGAGTGCAGCGCCATGTAGCGCAGGTACTCGTTCATCTCTTCACGGCTGGCGGCTTTCTCAAGGTTCAGGTTGAGAATGGCCATCGACACGTTTGGCGTCGGAACGCGGATCGCGTTACCGGTCAGCTTGCCGGCCAGCTCAGGCAGAGCCTTGGCAGCAGCGGTGGCAGCACCGGTTTCGGTGATGACCATGTTCAGCGCGGCGGAACGGCCACGGCGATCGCCCTTGTGGAAGTTGTCGATCAGGTTCTGGTCGTTGGTGTACGAGTGAACGGTTTCGACGTGACCGTTGATGATGCCGAACTTGTCATTCACAGCCTTCAGCACCGGCACGATGGCGTTGGTGGTGCAGGAAGCGGCGGACACGATCTTGTCGTCAGCGGTGATTTCGTTGTGGTTGATACCGTGAACGATGTTCTTCAGCTTGCCTTTGCCAGGCGCGGTCAGAACAACGCGAGCCACACCCGGGCATTGCAGGTGCTGACCCAGGCCATCGGCGTCACGCCATACACCGGTGTTGTCCACCAGCAGCGCGTCTTTGATGCCGTACTGGGTGTAATCCACCTCGGTCGGGTTCTTCGCGTAGATCACCTGGATCAGGTTACCGTTGGCGGTGATGGTGTTGTTTTCTTCGTCGATGACGATGGTGCCGTTGAACGGACCGTGTACCGAATCGCGACGCAGCAGGCTGGCGCGCTTGGTCAGGTCGTTTTCGGCGCCTTTGCGAACGACGATGGCACGCAGACGCAGACCGTCGCCACCACCGGTTTTCTCGATCAGGATGCGCGCCAGCAGACGGCCGATACGACCGAAGCCGTACAGCACAACGTCAGTGCCTTTGCGGGCAGAAGCGTTTTGCTGACCAACCACGTCAGCCAGTTCTTCACGCACGAACTGCTCGGCGCTGCGGCCATTGCCTTCGCTGCGGAATTTGAACGCCAACTTGCCCAGGTCTACCGAAGCCGCGCCGAGCTTGAGCTCGCTCATGGCTTTCAGCAGAGGGAATGTTTCGTGGACGGAGAGTTCGCTATCGTCGGAGGAACGGTGGCGAGCAAAGCGGTGAGCTTTGAGAATCGCGATGACAGACTGGTTGATCAGGCTGCGGCCATAGATCGAGCTCACCACGTTGTTATTGCGGTAGAGCTGACCGATAAGCGGAATCATCGCTTCTGCGAGTGCTTCACGGTCGATCCATTCACCAAGACACTGGTCGGGCTTCTGAGTCACGGGAACCTTCCACATGTAGGGGCAGAAAAAAGGGGCTACATTATGCCGCCGAGAACCTCTTGTAGCAATGCGCGCTTGTCGCGCAATCGGTAACAAAATTCCGTTCAAAAAAATTACGCCCCGCGCCAGCCCAGTAAAACCGGGGCTTCCAGCGCAGTCAATTTTTCGACGACTGTTAGACGATGTCTGTAACCCTCCGTAACACCAGTCGATTTCGGCACTACATAACCACTAAAAAAGTGCTCGTTTTTATGGTTACCACTACATTTTGCGCAAAGCGCGAAGATAGACGCAGTCTGCAACTGACAGCCGGCACCTGACGCCGCTACAATTACCGACTTTGTCGCAAAGCCTGGAGCTCAACCTTCCGTGCCCGTTCTGCGTCTACCGCTTCTCCCTGCCGCGGCAGGTAAACAGCATTGGGGCAACCTGCCCGGTGCTGCCCTCAGCCTCGCGATTGCCGAGGCTGCCAGCGCTGCCAAGCGCTTCACCCTGCTACTGACCGCCGACAGCCAGAGTGCCGAACGGCTGGAACAGGAGCTGAGTTTCTTCGCCCCGGATTTGCCCGTACTGCATTTCCCCGACTGGGAAACTCTGCCGTACGATCTGTTCTCGCCGCACCAGGACATCATTTCCCAGCGCATTGCCAGCCTTTATAGACTGCCGGAGTTGGCGCACGGCGTGCTGGTGGTGCCGATTACCACCGCCCTGCATCGCCTGGCGCCGACCAAATTCCTGCTCGGCAGCAGTCTGGTGCTGGATGTCGGGCAGAAGCTCGATGTCGAACAGATGCGCTCGCGGCTTGAGGCCAGCGGCTATCGCTACGTTGATACGGTCTACGAGCACGGCGAGTTCACCGTGCGCGGCGCGCTGATCGACCTGTTCCCGATGGGCAGCAAACTGCCCTATCGCATCGACCTGTTCGACGATGAAATCGAAACCCTGCGCACCTTCGACCCGGAAAACCAACGTTCCATCGACAAGGTCGATTCGGTCAAGCTGCTGCCGGCCCGAGAGTTCCCGCTGCAGAAAGATGCGGTCACCCGCTTCAAGGCGCGCTTTCGCGAGCGTTTCGATGTCGACTTCCGGCGCTGCCCGATCTTCCAGGACTTGAGCAGCGGCATCACCCCGGCCGGTATCGAGTACTACCTGCCGCTGTTCTTCGACGAAACCTCGACACTGTTCGATTACCTGCCGCAGGACACTCAAGTGTTCTCGCTGCCGGGTATCGAACAAGCGGCAGAAAATTTCTGGAACGACGTGCGCAATCGCTACGAAGAGCGCCGCGTCGATCCATCGCGCCCTCTATTGCCGCCTGCGGAATTGTTCCTGCCGGTGGAAGACTGCTTCGCCCGCCTCAAGAGCTGGCCACGGGTCGTCGCCAGTCAGCAGGACGTCGAATCCGGTGCCGGTCGCGAGCGCTTCCCGGCGCAAGCGTTGCCGAACCTGGCGATCGAAGCCAAGGCCACACAACCGTTGGCGGCGCTCTCGACATTCCTCGACGAATTCCCCGGACGCGTGCTGTTCACCGCCGAATCCGCGGGCCGGCGTGAAGTCCTGCTGGAGCTGCTGGAACGGCTGAAGCTGCGGCCGAAAACCGTCGACAGCTGGCCGGACTTCGTTTCGAGCAAGGATCGTCTGGCGATCACCATCGCGCCGCTCGACGAAGGCTTGATGCTCGATGACCCGGCGCTGGCGCTGGTGGCGGAGAGCCCGTTGTTCGGTCAGCGCGTCATGCAGCGTCGTCGCCGGGAAAAACGCGCCGACGCCAACAACGACGCGGTAATCAAGAACCTCACCGAACTGCGCGAAGGCGCGCCGGTGGTGCACATCGATCACGGTGTTGGACGTTATCTGGGCCTGACGATTCTGGAGATCGACAACCAGGCGGCCGAATTTCTTACCCTGGAATATGCGGAGAACGCCAAGCTCTACGTGCCAGTGGCCAACCTGCACCTGATCGCCCGTTACACCGGCAGCGATGACTCACTGGCGCCGCTGCACCGCCTCGGCTCCGAGACCTGGCAGAAAGCCAAGCGCAAAGCCGCCGAACAGGTGCGCGATGTCGCCGCTGAGCTGCTCGACATCTATGCCCGTCGTGCCGCCCGCGAAGGCTACGCGTTTGCCGACCCGAAAGCCGATTACGCGACCTTCAGCGCCGGTTTCCCGTTCGAAGAAACGCCGGACCAGCAAGCGACCATCGAAGCGGTGCGCGAAGACATGCTCGCGCCAAAGCCGATGGATCGTCTGGTCTGCGGCGACGTCGGTTTCGGCAAGACCGAAGTGGCGATGCGCGCCGCGTTCATCGCCGTGCACGGCGGGCGTCAGGTGGCGATTCTGGTGCCGACCACCCTGCTCGCCCAGCAGCACTACAACAGTTTCCGCGACCGTTTCGCCGACTGGCCAGTGACCGTGGAAGTGATGAGCCGCTTCAAGTCGGCCAAGGAAGTCAACGCGGCGATTGCCGATCTGGCGGAAGGCAAGATCGACATCGTCATCGGCACGCACAAGCTGCTGTCCGACGACGTGAAGATCAAAAACCTGGGTCTGGTGATCATCGACGAAGAACACCGTTTCGGTGTGCGGCAGAAAGAACAGCTCAAGGCCCTGCGCAGCGAAGTCGACATTCTCACGCTGACCGCCACGCCGATTCCGCGCACGCTGAACATGGCGGTGTCGGGCATGCGCGATCTGTCGATCATCGCCACGCCGCCGGCGCGACGCCTGTCGGTGCGCACCTTCGTCATGGAGCAGAACAAGAGCACGGTCAAAGAGGCCCTGCTGCGTGAACTGCTGCGCGGTGGGCAGGTTTACTACCTGCACAACGACGTGAAGACCATCGAGAAGTGCGCTGCCGATCTCGCCGAACTGGTGCCGGAAGCACGGATCGGCATCGGTCACGGACAGATGCGCGAACGCGAACTCGAACAGGTGATGAGCGACTTCTATCACAAGCGCTTCAACGTGCTGATTGCCTCGACCATCATCGAGACCGGCATCGACGTGCCGAGCGCCAACACCATCATCATCGAGCGCGCCGACAAGTTCGGTCTGGCGCAATTGCACCAGTTGCGCGGACGTGTCGGCCGCAGTCACCACCAGGCTTACGCGTACCTGCTAACCCCGCCGCGCCAGCAAATCACTTCGGACGCGGAAAAACGTCTGGAAGCGATTGCCAACACCCAGGATCTGGGCGCCGGTTTCGTGCTGGCGACCAACGACTTGGAAATCCGTGGTGCCGGCGAACTGCTGGGCGACGGCCAGAGTGGGCAGATTCAGGCCGTGGGCTTCACGCTGTACATGGAAATGCTCGAACGCGCGGTGAAGTCGATCCGCAAGGGCGAACAGCCGAACCTCGATCAACCGCTCGGCGGAGGCCCGGAGGTCAACCTGCGGGTGCCGGCGCTGATTCCGGAAGACTATCTGCCGGATGTTCACGCCCGCCTGATTCTGTACAAGCGCATCGCTTCGGCCACCGACGAGGAAGGCCTGAAGGATCTGCAAGTGGAGATGATCGATCGTTTCGGCCTGCTGCCGGAGCCGACCAAGAATCTGGTGCGCATCACTGCGCTGAAGTTGCAGGCCGAACAGCTGGGCATCAAGAAAGTCGACGGTGGCCCGCAGGGTGGACGCATCGAGTTCGCCGCGCAGACGCCGGTCGACCCGATGACCTTGATCAAACTGATCCAGACTCAGCCAAAACGCTACAAATTCGAAGGCGCCACGATGTTCAAGTTCCAGGTGCCGATGGAACGCCCGGAAGAGCGCTTTAATACTGTAGAGGCGCTGTTCGAGCGCCTCCTCCCGAAAACTGTTTGAAGGACGCCGCATGCGCCTGTTTCGCTCACTGACTTTGCTACTTGCCTTGGTAGCCCCTTCGGTTTTCGCCGATGACCTGTATCAGGTCGAAATGATTCTGGTCCGCCAGAACGCCGTGCCAGCGATCGTCAGCCGCGCCGCCCCGGAAGACTGGGCCACCGGCGCTCAACGCCTGGGTGATGACAGCCTGCGCACACCCGCGCTCGGCGACGTAGCCAGCAAACTCAGCGCCAGCGGTGATTACAGTGTGCTGATGCACAAGGCCTGGCAGCAGACCCTCGGCGAAGCGCCGACCAAGGTGGCCGTCAGCGACGGCAAGGAACAGTTCGGCCAGTTCCCGATCGAGGGCACGCTGGAAATGAAACTCGGGCGCTTTACCGACGTGAACGCCGACTTCTGGGTCAACCAGATCGACGCCAACGGCATGGTCACTGCCAGCGAACACCTGAAACAGGACAGCCACACCAAAAACGGCCAGCTCAACTATCTCGACAACGGCCACCTGGCGCTGCTGATCAAGATCACCTCCCTGACGGCGCCCGCCCCTCGGCAAGCCCCTGAAGCGATTCCGGACTGATCGAAGTCCTTATGTCCCCGCCCCTGAGTAAACCGTTGGCACCCTCTTGGGTCAGCCGATTCAAGGAACAGAGCCTGGAGCGTGGCCGCCGCTACGCCCTGGAGAACCGGGTACGCATCGCGCAGGTGGGCGATGCGACCATCACCGCCAGTTGCGAAGGCTCTGGCGGTAACGTCTACCGTCAGACCATTCACCTGCGCGAGTCAGCCAAAGACACCCTGTTGCTGGTTGACGCCACCTGCACCTGCCCGGTGCGCAATAACTGCAAACACTGCGCCGCAGTACTCCTGCAAGTGCAGGAAACCCTCGAATACCCTGCCGCAGCGAAAGACGCCGAACTGCTGGAAAAACTCCAGGCCGTATTGGAGAACCGTAGCCCCAAAGCGCCGCCGCAAGTGCTGGTGGACAACGTGCAACCGCTGCCGCGCCTGTGGCTGGCCAGCGTCGAGTTCAGCGCGTTCGAGCCGCGCAACGGCAAGATGCAGCGCTATATTCAGCATCGGGCGGCGCTGTCGTTCAGCTATCTGGATGAATACGTCAGCGGGCAGAAAAACAGCGACATTCTGATTCGTCAGGAAACCCAGACCCTGCGGATAAAACGCCATCCGGAAGTGGAACAGTCCTACCGCGAACAGTTAAGAATCCTCGGCTTCCGTATCGCCACGCGCCAGAGCAAAGCGCTGCCGGAAAGCGCCGGCGAGCTGTACGAGATGGTCAACGACAGCGCCTGGCTGACGTTTACCCTCAACGAACTGCCGAAGCTGCGCACCCAAGGCTGGGAATTGCAGATCGACGAGGAGTTCGGTTTCGACCTGACCGCCGTCGACGACTGGTACGCCACCGTCGAACAGGCGCCGGAGCGCGACTGGTTCGATCTGGAACTGGGGATCATCGTCAATGGTGAACGCCTGAGCCTGCTGCCGATCCTGCTCAACCTGATGCGTTCGCACACGGAAATCCTCAACCCGGAACGCCTCGCGCGGCGCCGCGATGACGAGCTGATTCTGGTCAATGTGCCGCAACGCAACAGTGAGCACGGGCCGCTGCAAGTGGCGCTGCCCCTTGGCCGACTGAAACCGGTATTGGCGACGCTGGGCGAGTTCTACTTGCAGGAGCCGGGCGAAACCACCCTGCGCCTGAGCAAGGCCGACGCCACGCGCCTTAATTCGCTGGAAGGCATTCCCCTGCTGTGGGAAGGCGGCGAGCAGATCCGCAGTTTCGCCCAACGTCTGCGCGATATTCGCGATTACACGGCCAAAGCGCCGAAGGGCTTGAACGCGACGCTGCGTCCCTATCAGCTCGAAGGCTTGAGCTGGATGCAGTCCCTGCGTCAGCTTGAGGTCGGCGGGATTCTGGCGGACGACATGGGTCTGGGTAAAACCTTACAGACCCTGGCGCATATTCTCAGTGAGAAAGACGCCGGACGTCTGGATCGACCGTGCATGGTGGTAATGCCCACCAGCCTGATCCCGAACTGGCTCGACGAGGCCGCGCACTTCACGCCGCAACTGAAAGTGGTCGCGCTGTACGGTGCCGGCCGCAAAAAGCATTTCGAGCATCTGGCCGACTTCGACCTGATCCTGACCACCTATGCACTGCTGCCCAAGGACGTCGAACGGCTGGCACAACAGCCGCTGCACGTTCTGGTGCTCGACGAAGCGCAGTACATCAAGAACCCTAACAGCAAGGCCGCGCAGGCCGCTCGCGAACTCAACGCGCGCCAGCGCCTGTGCCTGAGTGGCACACCGCTGGAAAACCACCTCGGCGAGTTGTGGTCGTTGTTCCACTTTCTGCTGCCGGGCTGGTTGGGCGATGTCAAAAGCTTCAATGCCGACTACCGCGTACCGATCGAAAAGCGCGCCAGCGAAGTCAGGCTGCAGCACCTCAATGGGCGGATAAAACCGTTTCTGCTGCGCCGCACCAAGGAACAGGTGGCCACCGAACTGCCGCCCAAAACCGAGATCATCCACTGGGTCGATCTCAATGAGGCGCAGCGCGACGTTTACGAAACCATGCGCCTGGCGATGGACAAGAAAGTCCGCGACGAGATCACTCGCAAAGGCGTGGCGCGTAGCCAGATCATCATTCTTGAAGCCCTGCTCAAGCTGCGTCAGGTCTGCTGCGATCTGCGCCTGGTCAACGATGCCACCCTGCCCGCCCGTGGCAGTACCTCGGGCAAACTCGACAGCCTGATGGAAATGCTCGAAGAGCTGTTCGAAGAAGGTCGGCGGATTCTGTTGTTCTCGCAGTTCACCTCGATGCTGTCACTGATCGAAGACGAACTGAAAAAACGCAACGTGGCCTACGCCTTGCTGACGGGCCAGACCCGCGATCGGCGCACGCCGGTGAAGGAATTCCAGAGCGGCAAGCGTCAGATCTTTCTGATCAGCCTGAAGGCCGGCGGCGTCGGCTTGAACCTGACCGAAGCGGATACGGTGATCCATTACGATCCGTGGTGGAACCCGGCGACCGAGAATCAGGCGACTGACCGCGCCTATCGAATCGGCCAGGAGAAGCCGGTGTTCGTCTACAAGATGATTGCCCGCGGCACGGTGGAAGAGAAGATTCAGCACCTGCAGAAGGAAAAGTCTGACTTGGCAGCAGGCGTACTGGATGGGCGCAAGGCCGGGGACTGGAAACTGCAGAGCGATGATATCGAGGCGCTGTTTGCGCCGTTGCCGGATAAGTTCGACAAGCGTTGAGATGTGCAGTGTTTGCTAGATAGCTTTCGCGAGCAAGCCCGCTCCCACAGTTGGATCGCATTTCCCCTTGTGGGAGCGAGCCTGCTCGCGAACGGATCACCTCGGTTGAAGGTTCAAACTGAAGCTTACTGCCTGGAAGCGGGCAACGGCGCAAACAGCGCTTCGATATCACTCTGTTCCAGTTTGAATCCACCCGTCGTACCACCTTCAAGCACCGCCCCGGCCAGCGCTGCTTTCTCCTGCTGCAACGCTTGTATCTTTTCCTCTACCGTGCCGCGAGCGATCAGCTTGTAAACAAACACCGGATTGTTCTGCCCGATACGATAAGCGCGATCAGTTGCCTGATTCTCCACTGCCGGGTTCCACCACGGGTCGAAGTGGATCACCGTGTCCGCAGCCGTCAGGTTCAGACCGGTACCGCCAGCCTTGAGGCTGATGAGGAACAACGGCACCTTGCCGCCCTGGAAATTCTTGACTGGCGTGCGCCGGTCGGTGGTGTCGCCAGTCAGCAACGAATAACCGATAGCGCGCTGCTGCAACTCCTGCTCGATCAGCGCCAGCATCGAGGTGAACTGGGAGAACAGCAGGATGCGCCGACCTTCGCCGAGCAACTCTTCGAGCATCTCCATCAGGCTGATCAGCTTGCCGCTGCCCGAGCGCAATGCCTTCGCCGTGAGAGGCATGTTGATCAAGCGCAGATCACAGCAGACCTGACGCAGCTTGAGCAAGGCATCAAGAATGATGATTTGACTGCGCGCCACACCACTGCGGGCAATTTCGTCGCGCACCTTTTTGTCCATCGCCACGCGCACCGTTTCATAGACGTCGCGCTGGCCGTCGCTGAGTTCAACCCAATGGATGATTTCGGTTTTCGGCGGCAGCTCAGTGGCGACCTGATCTTTCTTGCGACGCAGCAGAAACGGCTTGATGCGCGCCGTCAGGTGCTGCATGCGCTGGACATTGCCATGCTTCTCGATCGGTGTGCGGTAATCGCGGTTGAAGGATTTGCTGTCGCCCAGCCAGCCAGGCATGAGGAAATGAAACTGCGACCAGAGCTCGCCGAGATGGTTTTCCAGTGGCGTGCCGCTCAGACACAAGCGCTGACGGGCCTGCAAGTCACGTGCGGCCTGCGCCGCTTTGCTCAGCGGGTTCTTGATGTTCTGCGCTTCGTCGAGAATCAGCACGCTCCACGACTGCGGCCGCAACGTTTCAAGATCCCTGGGCAGCAAGGCGTAAGTGGTCAGCACCAAGTCGTATTCGGCGAGATTGGCGAAGTCTTTTTGCCGCCCGGCCCCATGCAGCGCCAGGACCTTCAACTGAGGCGTGAAGCGCTGGGCCTCGTCGAGCCAGTTGGGAATCAGGCTGGTCGGCATCACCGCCAGTGCCGGGCAATCGAGGCGACCGGCGTGCTTTTCCGTGAGCAGATGCGCCAGGGTCTGCAGGGTTTTGCCCAAGCCCATGTCATCGCCAAGAATGCCGCCGACCTCCAGCTCCCGCAGAGTCTGCATCCAGCCAAGGCCTTCGAGCTGATATGGGCGCAGTTGCGCATTAAGGCCGGCCGGCGCAGCAATATGGGTGTGACTGGAATTGTGCAGCCGCTTGGCAAAAGTGCGCAGGCGTTCGCCGCCCTGCCATTCCAGTGGCATGCCATCGAGCATACTCAGGCGCGCGGCGTCTGGAGCAGTCAAGCGCAGCGCATCGCCCTGATGTCCGCCCAGGTACAGCTCGCCCAGCGTCGCCATCAGCGGTTTGACCCGACTCAGCGGCAACGCCACCTTGGCGCCTGCCGGGTCGCCAAAACCGCTGGGCTTGAGTTCGATCAGGAGTTTTTCGTCGTCGCTGCGTTGCGCCAGATTCACCGGGTCGAGCAAACGTGGCTGGGTGCGCAACAGATGCAGAAGGATCGGCAACAAGCTGTAGCGCTCGCCATTGACGACGATGCCCAGTTGCAGATCAAACCATTGATGCCCGGCCTCTTCATCGACCTCCGCGTACCAGTGTTCAACCGGCTGCACATCGAAATGGAAGCCGGGACTGATTTCGATTTCCCAGTCCGCGGCGCGCAGTGTGGCAAGCCCTTCATGCATGAATCCGAGCCAGGCGGAATCATCCGGCAAAGTGAACATCTCGCCGGGACGATCCATAGCGCTCTTGCGCGTGGCTTTTTTGAAGCCGAGCTTTTGCAGGCTCTGGCGCAACTTCTTTTCCATCGCAGGCTGGCGTCGAATGCGCTGGGTTTCAGTGCCATTGAGGATCATCACTTCCGGATTACGATCCACCGCCGGATGACCATTGTAGGTAAACACCAGAGCGGCGCGGTGCTCCAGAACGTATTCCCAGCGCGAACGCTCCCGGCCGCTGACCAAGGTCAGTTGCGGCTGCGGAAGCACGTCATCGATGATTCGTTCGGTGAGTTTGTGCGGCGGCGGGATTTTGGTCATCGCGCTCATGCGATGGCTGAACTGCATGGCCTGACGCGCGGGGATGTCTGGGGCGAGGGTCAAATGGCAGGCCAGTTTTTCTTCCAACTCACTGAACAGAGGGCCAACCTGTCGCTGCTCACGATCGATGTAATAAAGCGGCTCCAGCGCCAGCACGGTTTCCTGCGCAGCCTCGGCACTGCTCCACTGGGCGCGGAACCCACCGTCGGCCTGCTCGGCCCAAGAGAACAGACCCATGCGTTTCGCGCCCGGCGTCAGTGCCTGCAAGTTTTCGAAGTCGAGGAACAGGCGGGAGGTGCGCAGGAGCATTTCCAGCAGTTCGGCGCCACTGCTGCCTTCCAGCGGATAGCCGCTGTAATAGGCGTGATGGGAATGCATGGCGACCAACAGCCTGGCAACGCGCAGATCCAGTTCGGACAGATAACCGGGCTGACGCATGAGCATTTCCGCCAGCGAATACATCGGTTTTACTTCGCGTAACTCGCCGTTCTTGAGCTGGGAGACCTTGAAAATATCGAGCAGCCACTTGCCGCTCACTGACGTTGGCTTGAGCTTGTAAAACAGGCGCGTGCCTGCGGTTTGCGCGCCTTCTCCGATGGGCTTGGCCGGCACGGGAATGGTCGAAAGCCAATGTTCCAGCGCCCGCCCCAACTGGGCCTGAGCGTCACTTTCGGACGCTTCATGATCACGGCCCTGCAGGTGATAGAGCACCGCAGCGCAGTGTTTGCAGTCGATTGAGACAGGACAGGTGCACAGGCAACGCAAGGTGACGGAACCCAGCCGATCTTCGGACAGGTAAATGGTTTGTTCATACGCCTGATCTTCCGAACCGACGCAGAACGCCTCGATCTTTCTGTCATCGATCTCGATGATCTCTACCCGATCATCGGCGGCATAAGCCCGGGCCTTGGCGAGCGCGTTGCTAGTGAATGCCCGGGCCCAGGCCAACGACTTAAGCTGTTCGATGAGAATGCTCATGGACAGTCCTTAGCTGGCCAACACCCGCGCCAACGTCGATTTCACCTTGCCCATCCCGTCATGCAGCGCCTGCTCGATTTCGGCCATGGTGATCACCGCCGTGGTCTTGCCTGCTGCCGGGTTCACCACCAGCGACAGGCAGGCGTAATCCAGATCCAGCTCACGGGCCAATGCCGCTTCCGGCATGCCGGTCATGCCGACGATGTCGCAGCCATCGCGCTCCAGACGCACGATCTCCGCCACGGTTTCCAGACGCGGGCCCTGGGTGCAGGCGTACACGCCCTGATCGCTGTATTCGCAGCCTTCGGCAGCCAGCGCGGCGATCAGTTGCTGACGCAGCGACTCGCTGTAAGGGAAGCTGAAATCGATGTGGGTGACGTGCTCCAGATCATCGGCGAAAAACGTGTGTTCGCGACCGCTGGTGTAATCGACGATCTGGTGTGGCACACAGAAATGCCCGGTGCCCATGGCCGGATGGATCCCGCCCACCGCGTTGACCGCGATGATCGCCTCGGCGCCGGCCTGCTTCAGCGCCCACAGGTTGGCACGGTAGTTGACCTTGTGCGGCGGGAAACGATGGGGATGGCCGTGACGGGCGAGGAACAGAACTTCCTTGCCGGCATATTCCCCGATCTGCACTTCAGCCGACGGCGAACCGTAAGGCGTATCCACCGCCAACGACTGACGAATGCTCAGGCCTTCGAGCTGGGTCAGGCCGGTGCCACCGATGATTGCGTAAACCGTCATAGCAAAAATCCTTAATCGATCAGTTGAGCGTCTTTGAGCGCGCCGATGGCGGTGAGCCAGCGCGGATCCTGACGGTAGTCGGTGCTGGCGAACGCCTGCCCGCGCATTCGCGCAATGCGTGCGGACGGCTTGACCTTCATCCGTTGCGCAGCACTCAGGGCCAGTTCGGCCGCAGCGCGGTCATTGCACACCAGGCCCATGTCGCAACCGGCAGTCAACGCGGCTTCGATCCGGCTGGCAGCGTCGCCGACCACGTGGGCGCCGGCCATCGACAGGTCGTCGCTGAAGATCACGCCGTCAAACTGCAACTCGCCGCGCAGGATGTCCTGCAACCAGCGACGGGAGAACCCGGCCGGCTGCGAATCGACTTGCGGATAGATGACGTGCGCCGGCATGACCGCAGCGAGTTGCTTGCTGAGTCTGGCGAACGGTACGAGGTCGTTGGCGCGGATCTCGTCGAGACTGCGCTCGTCATTCGGGATCGCGACGTGGGAGTCGGCTTCGGCCCAACCGTGACCGGGGAAATGCTTGCCGGTAGCGGCCATGCCCGCGCTGTTCATGCCGCGGATGAAGGCGCCGGCGAGCAATGCGGCGCGCTCGGGATCCCCTTCGAACGAACGAGTGCCGACCACGGCGCTGCGCTGGTAATCCAGATCCAGCACCGGGGCGAAACTCAGGTCGAGGCCGACCGCCAACACTTCGGTGGCCATGACCCAGCCGCATTGTTCGGCGAGGTATTCGGCGTTCGGGTTGTCGGCGATGGCACGCATCGCCGGCAGGCGCACGAAGCCCTGACGCAGACGCTGCACGCGACCGCCCTCCTGGTCGACCGCCAGCAGCAGATCCGGGCGAATGGCGCGGATCGCAGCACTCAGCTCGCGCACTTGGCGCGGGTGCTCGATGTTGCGCGCGAAAATGATCAGGCCGCCCACTTCGGGCTGGCGCAACAATTGGCGATCTTCGGCCGTCAGCCAAGTACCGGCGACGTCCACCATCAACGAGCCTTGCAGGCCAGCAGTCATAGAGATTCCTTGAAAACGAAAAACCCGATCCGCCAGAAATCGCTACCGTGAGCAGGGCTCGGCAGGCCAATAATTTCTATGGAGATCGGGTTCAGAACGAAAGTCGGCATGGGCGGCTAGCTTAGCGGATACAAGCAGCCGCGCCCACCCGTGTGCGGTTAAACCTTGGCGGCCACCGGAGTCGATTTGCTGCGCGGGCGAAGCTGCGCAGTCGCCATCGCGGGGTCGGTGACACCGGTTTCGGCACGCATGCCGGCGGCAAGGAACGGCACCATCAGACGCATCACCTGTTCGATCGAGGTGTTGACGCCGAAATCGGTCTCGGCAATCGCGCGCAAGGCCTTGATCCCGGACATGCTGAACGCCGCAGCGCCGAGCATGAAGTGCACGCGCCAGAACAGTTCGATAGGTGGAATGCGTGGAGCGGCTTCATTGACCAGCAGCATGTAGCGGCGGAACACCTTACCGTACATGTCTTCCAGATAACGACGCAGGTGACCCTGGCTCTGGCTGAACGCCAAACCGAGCAAACGCATGAAGATCGACAGGTCGTTACCGCTGCGTGGCTGCACCACGAGCGCTTGCTCGACGAGGATTTCCAGCAACTCTTCAAGGGTCGGCTTGTTTTCAGGCTTGGCCTGGCGACGCTCCAGCTCTTTATCGAGGCTGATGCAGAACGGCCCGAGGAAGCGCGAGAAAACCGCCTGGATCAGCGCTTTCTTGGAGCCGAAATGATAGTTCACCGCCGCCAGGTTTACCCCGGCCTTGCTGGTGATCAAACGCAATGAGGTTTCAGCGAAACCTTTCTCCGCGAACAACTGCTCGGCAGCATCAAGAATGCGTTCAACGGTTTCCGACTGGGCCATGGCTACTCCGCCTGACAAACACTTGTTTGAAACATACGTTTCAGCCCAAGCCTTGTCAAGCCTGCCAGTTCGTTTTGGGAATGGTCGGTCAGCTATTTAACCACACTCGACCGGCGCATTAATAAGCACGGGAACCGACCGTCCGGCGGGCTGCAAAAAAACGGGCATTGCCAAGACCGCTTCACTGTATATAATCCCAGTCACTGTATAAAAAGACAGAGCGATCAATATGCTAAAGCTGACGCCACGCCAAGCCGAGATTCTGGCCTTTATCAAACGCTGCCTCGAAGACAACGGCTACCCGCCAACCCGCGCGGAAATCGCTCAGGAGCTCGGTTTCAAGTCGCCCAACGCGGCGGAAGAACACCTCAAGGCCCTCGCCCGCAAAGGTGCAATCGAAATGACCCCGGGCGCCTCCCGCGGTATTCGTATCCCCGGCTTCGAAGCCAAGGCTGACGACTCTACCCTGCCGATCATTGGCCGGGTGGCTGCCGGCGCACCGATCCTCGCCCAGCAGCACATCGAAGAGTCCTGCAATATCAACCCTGCGTTCTTCCACCCTCGTGCTGATTACCTGCTGCGCGTACACGGCATGAGCATGAAGGACATCGGTATTTTCGACGGTGACCTGCTGGCGGTTCACACCACCCGCGAAGCACGCAATGGTCAGGTCGTGGTTGCGCGAATCGGCGACGAAGTCACCGTCAAACGCTTCAAGCGCGAAGGCAGCAAAGTCTGGTTGATTGCCGAAAACCCTGAGTTCGCCCCTATCGAAGTCGACCTGAAAGATCAGGAACTGGTGATCGAAGGCTTGAGTGTCGGCGTAATCCGCCGCTAAAGGAGGCTTTATGCAGTTCCCACACACACCCCAGCAAACACAACTGCCTCTATTCGAAGCGTTTCTGGCACAACCGATGGCACCGATCCTGAAAGATGTGGTCGAGCGCCCATGGATTGCCGAACCGGAAGTATTCAGTGAGCTGTCACTGCGCGGTGCGGCCGGGAACTGCCTGAACCTGCTGGCCCCGATTCTTCGCGCACTGAGCGAGGATCAGGATGCACGCTGGCTGACGCTGATCGCCCCTCCAGCCAGCCTGACCCAGATCTGGCTGCGAGAGGCCGGCCTGAACCGTGAACGCATTCTGCTACTGCAACCTCGTGGTGCGCAAAGCGCTCAGCAACTGGCCTGCGAAGCACTGCGCCTGGGTCGTAGCCATACGGTGGTAACCTGGCTCAATCCGCTGAACACAAGTTCACGGCAACAACTGATCAGCGCAGCCCGCACGGGCGACGCTCAGAGCCTGAACATTCGATTGGGTTGATTCACTTGTAACGCGCGCTGTGTGAAGCGCAGGGCTTCTCCAGGGACAGAGAAGCCGATCTGATGTTGCAGCGGCAAGCGCCGACAGGCGGATCTCAGTGAAGAACCCGCGGCCCTTCTTCCTTATCAAATTCGCCTTCGACCATACGGCCGGCCATCTGTACGCCGACGCTCAACATCGCTTTCGCGATTTCCACATGCTGGCCTTGCAGGAATGCTTTAGCATCCTCGGAGAAATCCAGCGTCACCAGAGAACCCTCGTCCTCAGCCCTGCGCAGTTCGATTCGGCCGTCTGGTAACTCGACAATTTCTAGAAAGGACGTTGGCATATAGGTCTGTTCTCCACGAAAGGCAGGGATTATATAGACATCATTCGGGCTTCGCTCGGGATCTTGACCAGCAGCATGTTTCAGATTGCCACCGTGTCAATTGTCCTCAGCATTCGTTCAAGCCTTCGCGAAAGCGGATTGCCAGGCCCTTGAGATTCTGCCGCCAGCTCTCCAGTTCTTCCCGACTCAACTCCTGCGGCGCCTCTTCTTCATCGAGATTAATGGCCTGAATCAATGGCTGTGTCACATCGCCCTTGGGCTTGTGTGGCACCCGTGGCGGCTGGAACAACGCTGAGTGCGCCGCCAGCAATTTCGCCAGCCAGGTTTCAGGGTTACCAGCCAGCTCAACCATCTCGGCCAGTTCCGGGATCGCAATCGATTCCAGGACTTCGCGAGTCAGCAACGCTTCTGCTCGCGATGCATTGGCCTGAGGCAGACGATAAAAACCGGCGATCTCGTGACACAGTCCCAGAAGCGCGCCGTAGAGGTGAAACAACGCCGACTCACGTCCAGCCTGAATCAGCGCCAACGAATTCATCGCCCGCCCCTCTTCGGCGCGAGCCAGAGCCTCCAGTGACAGGCCGGCGAAATAGATCTTCTGATTGGTGCGGGTATAGAGTTCGTGCGCCATGCCGGCAGTCTCCACAGCGAAATAATTGCGTCACACAGACCCGACAGTGTCGTGGATCAGCGGATCCGACCGCAAGCACAAAACAAAAAGGCCGCATGAAAACCCGAGGGTCATCATGCGGCCTTTTGTGGATCAGGCTAACGCTTACTCAGCCTTGGCTTTCGTACGCTTGTCTTCAACAGTCCACTTGCCACCGTCGTAGAACGCTTTCCAGCCGGTAGGCTTGCCGTCGACCTCGGTCTGCACATATTGCTCCTTGGTCTTGCGGCTGTAACGGATTACTGCCGGCAGACCATCAGGATCCTTCTGCGGTGCTTCGCAGAGGAAGTGGTACTTCGGATCGATCTCATCCTTGTGCGGCAGAATCTCGATCACCAGCGGAGCACGGGTCTCGCGGTTTTTCGGGAACTGGCTGGCCGCCAGGAACAGACCGGAAGCACCGTCGCGCAGAATGTAGGTGTCGTTGACCTTCTCGCATTTCAGCTCAGGCATCTTCACCGGATCCATCTTCGGCGGCGCCGCGTCACCACTCTTCAGCAGTTTGCGCGTGTTCTTGCAGGTCGGGTTGGTGCAACCGAAGAACTTGCCGAAACGGCCGGTCTTGAGCTGCATCTCGCTGCCGCACTTGTCGCATTCCAGGCTCGGACCTTCGTAGCCCTTGATGCGGTAGTTGCCCTCTTCGATTTCATAGCCGGCACAATCCGGGTTGTTACCGCAGATGTGCAGTTTGCGCTTCTCGTCGAGCAGGTAGGCGTCCATCGCGGTGCTGCAGATCGGGCAGCGATGCTTGCCGCGCAGCACCAGCGACTCCGACTCGCCCTCGTCGTCCGCAGCGATCTCGTCGCCCGGCACCAGGTTGACGGTGGCCTTGCAGCGCTCTTTTGGTGGCAGGCTGTAACCCGAGCAACCGAGGAACACGCCGGTCGATGCCGTACGGATCTGCATCGGACGACCGCACGTGGTGCACGGAATATCAGTCATGACCGGCTGGTTGGCACGCATGCCGCTTTCCGGGTTCTCGGCCACTTCGAGCTTCTTCTTGAAGTCGCCGTAGAACTCGTCCAGCACGTTTTTCCAGTCGCGCTCGCCCTGAGCCACATCATCGAGGTTCTCTTCCATGCCGGCGGTGAAGCCGTAGTCCATGAGGTTCGAGAAGCTCTCCGACAGACGCTCGGTGACGATATCGCCCATCTTTTCCGAGTAGAAACGACGGTTGTGCAGGGTCACGTAGCCGCGATCCTGAATGGTCGAAATGATCGCTGCGTAAGTCGAAGGACGACCGATGCCGCGTTTTTCCATTTCCTTGACCAGGCTGGCTTCCGAGTAACGGGCCGGCGGCTTGGTGAAATGCTGCGACGGATCGAGCTTGATCAGCTTCATCGCATCGCCCTGCGCCATGTCCGGCAGAACATCGTCATCGCCAGGCTTGGTGATTTGCGGCAGAACGCGGGTGTAACCGTCGAACTTGAGGATGCGGCCTTTGGCACGCAGCTCGAAGTCGCCAGCGGCAACGCTGACGGTGGTCGACAGATATTGCGCCGGCAGCATCTGGCAAGCGAGGAACTGGCGCCAGATCAACTCGTAGAGGCGCTCAGCATCACGCTCCATGCCTGCAAGCTTGCTTGGCGTGGTGTTGGCATCGGAAGGACGAATCGCTTCGTGAGCCTCTTGTGCGCCTTCCTTGCTGCTGTAGACGTTCGGCGCTTCCGGCAGGTACTTCTTGCCGAACTCGTCCTCGATATAGGTACGCGCCATCGCCACGGCATCAGCCGAGAGATTGGTCGAGTCGGTACGCATATAAGTGATGTAGCCGGCTTCGTACAGACGCTGGGCCATCATCATGGTTTTCTTCACGCCGAAGCCCAGGCGGTTGCTCGCGGCCTGCTGCAGGGTGGAGGTGATGAACGGCGCCGACGGCTTGCTGCTGGTCGGCTTGTCTTCGCGCTTGACGATGCTGTAGCTGGAGGACTTGAGCTTCTCCAGCGCGGCTGTGGCCTGAGCTTCGTTTAGCGGTTTGAAGGCTTCACCCTTCTCGCGCGCCACTTCGAAACGTACGGTCGAACCCTTGGCGGTGCCAAGATCAGCGTGCACTTCCCAGTACTCTTCCGGGTTGAATGCACGAATCTCGCGCTCACGCTCGACCACCAGCTTCACGGCAACCGATTGCACGCGACCGGCCGACAGGCCACGGGCGATCTTGGCCCACAGCAGCGGCGAGACCATGTAACCCACAACGCGGTCGAGGAAACGACGCGCCTGCTGGGCATTTACACGATCAATGTCCAGCTCGCCCGGCTCGGAGAAAGCTTCCTGAATCGCCTTCTTGGTGATTTCGTTGAACACCACGCGCTTGTAGCGGCTGTCGTCACCACCGATGGCTTCGCGCAGGTGCCAGGCAATGGCTTCCCCCTCGCGATCCAAGTCGGTTGCGAGATAGATGGTGTCAGCATCCTTGGCGAGCCGGCGCAGCTCTTCGATGACCTTCTCTTTGCCCGGGAGGATCTCGTACTGGGCTTTCCAGCCATGCTCCGGATCGACACCCATGCGCGAGACCAATTGCTTGCGCGCTTTCTCTTTCGGCGTGAGCACCGGCCCCTCGCCCGCGGCAGCCTTGCCGCGCTTGGCGGCTGGCTCTTTGCTGGCGCTAGCCGAACCGCTGGTGGGCAGGTCTCGGATATGGCCGATACTCGACTTCACCACGTATTGGTTGCCCAGATACTTGTTGATGGTCTTGGCCTTAGCCGGGGATTCCACAATGACCAGCGATTTGCCCATGGATCAGAAAATTCCTGAATTCTAGAAGTGAAAGGCGGTTGGCGCCTGACGCGGCACCGCTATATATAGTGGCTACAAGGTGAGGTCAAGCACAGGGTTCTGTGCGCACTCGCCTTATGCCTTGGAAAAAAGGCTCGGTTCGGCGTGCACCAAAGCAAAGCGTGGCACCTGCTCGCCGTCAACCTCGACCGACTCGACGAACATGCTCAAAGGGCGTACCCAAAAGCCGTAATCGCCATACAGGGCTTGGTAAAACACCACTTCTTCTTCGGTCTCGGAATGCCGCGCAACATTGAATACACGGTACTGCTGACCTTTGTAATGTTTGTAGAGCCCAGGTTGTATCGGCATGCTTCGGCCCTCACTCAAATTTTTTCAAAATAAATACAAAAATAAATCCGCAAAAAACAAAAACCGGGGCACTTGGCCCCGGCTTCCATCGACGAGACGCTTAAACGCGTTCGAAGACGGTGGAGATGCCTTGGCCAAGACCAATGCACATAGTGGCCACCCCAAAGGTGCCGCCATTCTGCTTCATCACGTTCAGCAAGGTGCCGGAAATACGGGCACCGGAGCAACCGAACGGGTGACCCAGGGCGATCGCGCCGCCGTGCAGGTTAACCTTCTCGTTCATCTTGTCGAGCACTTTCAGATCTTTCAGCACTGGCAGGGCCTGTGCAGCGAAAGCTTCGTTGAGCTCGAAGAAGTCGATATCGTTGATGCCAAGGCCCGCACGCTTCAGGGCTTTTTGTGTCGCCGGCACTGGACCATAGCCCATGATCGCCGGATCCACACCCGCCACTGCCATCGAACGGATCACGGCCATCGGCTGGATCCCCAGATCCTGTGCACGCTGCGCCGACATCACGATCATGCACGAAGCACCATCGGTGATCTGCGACGAAGTACCGGCTGTCACGGTGCCGCCTTTTGGATTGAAGGCAGGTTTGAGGGCCGCCAGACTTTCCAGGGTGGTTTCCGGACGAATGGTTTCGTCGTAGTCGAACAGCTTCAGGAAGCCGTTTTCGTCGTAGCCCTGCATCGGGATGATTTCGTCTTTGAACTTGCCTTCCACCGTCGCTTTATGGGCGAGCTGGTGGGAGCGCACGCCAAAGGCATCCTGCTGCTCACGAGTGATGCCGTGCATCTTGCCGAGCATTTCTGCGGTCAGACCCATCATGCCCGAGGCTTTCGCCGCGTACAGCGACATGTGCGGGTTCGGATCGACACCGTGCATCATGCTCACGTGGCCCATATGCTCGACGCCGCCAACCACGAATACGTCACCGTTGCCGGTCATGATCGCTTGCGCTGCAGTGTGCAGGGCGCTCATCGACGAGCCGCACAGACGGCTGACGGTCTGGCCGGCCGAGGTGTGCGGGATCTGGGTCATCAGCGACGCCATGCGCGCGATGTTCCAGCCCTGCTCCAGGGTCTGGTTCACACAGCCCCAGATCACGTCCTCGACTTCAGCAGGATCGACCTTGGCGTTGCGTTCCAGCAGTTTGCTGATCAGGTGCGCCGACATGTCTTCGGCGCGGGTGTTGCGGTGCATGCCGCCCTTGGAGCGGCCCATCGGAGTACGACCGAAGTCGACAATCACGACGTCTCTAGGATTCAAGCTCATAAGTTCACTCTCACTCTAGTTGGGGGCGCTTAACCGAAGAAGCTCTGGCCGTTTTTGGCCATTTCGCGCAGCTTCGCGGTCGGGTGGTACAGCGCGCCCAAATCAGCGTACTGGTCAGCCAGGGCAACGAACTCGGCCACACCGATCGAATCGATGTAGCGCAGCGCACCGCCACGGAATGGAGGGAAACCGATACCGTAGACCAGACCCATGTCGGCTTCGGCGGCGGTTTCAACGATGCCGTCTTCCAGGCAGCGCACGGTTTCCAGGCACAGCGGGATCATCATCCAGTTGATGATGTCTTCGTCAGTGACTTCGCGCTGCTCGTAAACGATCGGCTTGAGCACTTCCAGCACCGACGGATCGGCAACCTTCTTCTGCTTGCCTTTCTTGTCGGCTTCGTAGGCGTAGAAGCCCTTGCCGTTCTTCTGGCCCAGACGCTTGGCCTCGTACAGCACGTCGATGGCCGAGCGACGATCATCCTTCATGCGATCCGGGAAGCCTTCAGCCATCACGTCACGACCGTGGTGACCGGTGTCGATGCCGACCACGTCCATCAGGTACGCCGGGCCCATCGGCCAGCCGAATTTTTCCATGACCTTGTCGATGCGGACGAAGTCCACACCAGCGCTGACCAGCTTGGCGAAACCGCCGAAATACGGGAACAGAACGCGGTTGACCAGGAAGCCCGGGCAGTCGTTGACGACGATCGGGTTCTTGCCCATTTTCTTGGCGTAGGCAACGGTTGTGGCAATCGCCAGCTCGCTGGACTTCTCGCCACGGATCACTTCCACCAGCGGCATCATGTGCACCGGGTTGAAGAAGTGCATGCCGACGAAGTTTTCCGGGCGCTTGAGGGCCTTGGCCAGCAGGCTGATGGAAATGGTCGAGGTGTTGGACGCGAGGATGGTGTCCTCTTTGACCTTGTCTTCGACTTCAGCCAGCACAGCTTGCTTGACCTTCGGGTTCTCGACCACGGCTTCAACAACCAGATCGACGTGACCGAAGTCACCGTAGGACAGGGTCGGACGAATACCGTTGAGCACTTCAGCCATTTTCGCGGCGGTCATGCGGCCTTTGTCAACGCGACCAACCAGCAGTTTGGCGGCTTCGGCCAGCCCCTGCTCGATACCATGCTCGTTGATGTCCTTCATCAGGATCGGCGTACCTTTGGAGGCCGACTGATAAGCGATGCCTCCACCCATGATGCCGGCGCCCAGTACGGCAGCCTGCTTCACGTCCTTGGCGATTTCGTCGTAGGCCTTGGCCTTTTTCTTCAGCTCCTGATCGTTCAGGAACAGACCGATCAAGCTCTGCGCGGCAGAGGTCTTGGCCAGTTTGACGAAACCGGCGGCTTCGACTTCCAGCGCCTTGTCACGACCGAAGTTCGCGGCTTTCTGGATGGTCTTGATCGCTTCGACCGGCGCCGGGTAATTCGGGCCTGCCTGCCCTGCCACGAAACCTTTGGCGGTTTCGAAAGCCATCATTTGTTCAATGGCGTTCAACTTGAGTTTTTCAAGTTTTGGCTGACGCTTGGCCTTGTAATCGAACTCGCCGGAGATGGCGCGCTTGACCAGTTCAAGGGCAGCTTCCTGCAGCTTCTCTGGAGCAACCACGGCGTCGACGGCGCTGACTTTCAGCGCGTCTTCAGGACGGTTTTCCTTGCCGGCGGCAATCCACTCGATGGCGTTATCGACGCCAATCAGGCGCGGCAGACGCACGGTGCCGCCGAAGCCTGGGTAGATGCCTAGTTTGACTTCCGGCAGACCGATCTTGGCCTTGGTCGACATGACGCGGTAGTCCGCCGCCAGGCACATTTCCAGACCGCCACCCAGGGCGATGCCGTTAATCGCGGCCACGGTCGGAACGTTGAGGTCTTCGAAATCGCTGAAGATCTTGTTGGCTTCGAGATTGCCAGCAACCAGCTCGGCATCCGGCAGCTTGAAGTTGTCGACAAATTCGGTGATGTCGGCGCCGACGATGAACACGTCCTTGCCACTGCTGACGATCACGCCCTTGATCGAAGCATCTGCCTTGATGGTGTCCACGGCCTGACGCAGTTCGTTCAGGGTAAGACGGTTGAACTTGTTGACGGACTCACCCTTGAGGTCGAATTTCAATTCGACGATGCCACTTTCAAGAGCTTTAACCGTGATGGCTTTACCTTCGTAAATCATCAACTGATCTCCACGATATGGAAGCTGAACAGTACACGTCGGACGCAGGTAAATGGCTCGGCAGGACGCTTTTTCGTCGATGCTGACGCCAATCCACCCGGCACACCCGCCAACGCGATAGTCGGGATTCTGTAGGAGCAGTCTGTAAGACAAACGCTCAATTCATACGCCCGTTTGATTTGGGTACGTCACCTTCACGGAATTTCCAACAATTGTCAATCGCCCAAAATACGGGTTGAAATGCGACTTTGTGGTCATTTCCGTTGCACACATATCCGCAACACGCAGCTGCATGCAAAGCCATTCATAGAATCAATAGTTAGAAAAGTCGCCCTAATTCCCGGCGAGCCTTGTTTAACAGGCTACGCTGGCTGGACTACAGGGAGATTCGCTGCAACTAAAAAACGAGTCAGCGATAAAAAACAGTTACCGGCCTGCCTGGCCACCCCGCCCGATGAATCATGTCGGGCTTTTTATTGCTCGTCTGCCGGACGCTCCCCACCCTTGCAGTGGGAAAAGTCCGCGAGTCAGGCCAGCGCTTTCAGAGTCGCGTCGATAGCCTGCAAAACCGTGGCTTCGCCCTTCTCGCCCCAGTACAGCGCGATCATCTGCTTGTCGGCCTCGACCTTGAACACGTTGCCCGGCAACTTTTCGAAATGATCGAGCAGCAACCGGTCCTCGCAGACTTCCTGCCACTGATTGACCCATACCCCCGGCGATTTCTGCCAGTAGGTCCAGCACGCCGGCTGAGTGCCACGCCGTGGCCGATGATATTGCGCGCACGGGCTGGGCGGCTCCTGAGACAGCCAGTGCGGCCACTCCTGAGGCGCCAGCTGCATGGCCAGCCCGATGCGTCGCGCCTCCATGCGCAGGGCCATGCGGCCGCTCTGCACGCGCGACGGGCGCAACCACGCCAGTGGACTCAAAACCACCAGCAGGATTGACACCACCAACCAGACCGTCATATCTCTACTCCCGACTTAAGGTGAGCGCATTGTGTCACTTTGGAACCAATGCGCTTGAAACCAGCCATACTTAACAATATTGAACCGTCACGAGGAGCACCTCATGCCCTACAACCATATCCTGGTCGCCGTAGACCTGACCGAAGAGTGCGACCCTGTGATTCACCGCGCCCGAGAGCTGTCGGCGAGCAATAGCGCCAAGCTGTCGCTGGTGCATATCGTCGAACCGATGGCGATGGCGTTTGGCGGCGACGTGCCGATGGATCTGTCACAACTGCAACAGCAGCAGTTCGATCAGGCCAAGGAGCGACTTGAACGCCTGAAAGCCAAATACGCCGAACTTGAGGGCGCCAATTGCCACCTGACCTATGGCCAGCCACGCCAGGAAATCCATCATTTCGCCAAGGAAAACCATTGCGACCTGATCGTAGTCGGCAGCCACGGCCGTCATGGTCTGGCGCTATTGCTGGGCTCCACAGCCAACGACGTGTTGCATGGCGCCCCTTGCGATGTGCTCGCGGTGCACCTGATCAAACGCTGAAACACAAAACCCTGTGGGAGCGAGCTTGCTCGCGAAGGCGTCGGCACATTCAACATTGATGCTACCTGACATACCGCTTTCGCGAGCAAGCTCGCTCCCACATTGGAATCTTCACCTATATCCGTATATGAAAAGCCCGGCGTTCATCACTGAACGCCGGGCTTTTTCATGGCCGGATCAATCAGGCATCCAGCTCGGCCCAACGCTCGACCAGTGCATCCAGCTCAGCCTGCAACTGCTCCAGCGAAGCAATCACCTTGGCCGTTTCTGCTGGCGGACGCTGATAGAAGCCGGCCTCGGCCATTTCCGCCTCGACGGCAGCGATCTGCTGCTCCTTGGCATCGATGTCGCCCGGTAACGCTTCCAGCTCGCGCTGCAGCTTGTAGCTCAGCTTCTTCTTGGCTGCTGGCGCAGCAGCGGCAGGTGCAGCAGCCACAACCGGCTCAGCGGTAACCACCGCCGAATTCAGATCAGCCTTGCCCGACTTGCTCTCGGTCACGCCCAGCAGACGCGGCGAGCCGCCCTGACGGATCCAGTCCTGATAGCCACCGACGTATTCACGCACCTGCCCCTCGCCTTCGAAGACCAGGGTGCTGGTGACCACGTTGTCGAGGAATGCCCGGTCGTGGCTGACCATCAGCACGGTGCCGTTAAAGGTCAGCAGCACTTCTTCGAGCAGCTCGAGGGTTTCCACGTCGAGGTCGTTGGTCGGTTCGTCGAGTACCAGCAGGTTCGCCGGTTTGCTGAACAGTTTCGCCAGCAACAGGCGTGCACGCTCACCACCGGACAGCGCCTTGACCGGCGTGCGCGCACGCTGCGGGCTGAACAGGAAGTCACCGAGGTAGCTCAGGACGTGGCGGCTCTGGCCGTCGATATCGATGAAGTCGCGACCTTCGGCGACGTTGTCGATCACGGTCTTTTCCAGATCCAGCTGATGGCGCAACTGGTCGAAGTAGGCCACATCGATGCGCGTGCCCTCTTCCACCTTGCCACTGGTCGGTTGCAGACCGTTGAGCATCAGCTTCAGCAGGGTGGTCTTGCCGGTACCGTTGGCGCCGAGCAGACCGATACGGTCGCCGCGCTGCAGGACCATCGAGAAGTCCTTGATCAGGTACGGGCCATCCGGGTGATGGAAGCTGACATTCTCCAACACCATCACTTGCTTGCCGGACTTGTCGGCGGTTTCCAGCTGGATGTTCGCCTTGCCGGTACGCTCGCGACGCTCGCTGCGCTCAACACGCAGGGCTTTCAGGGCGCGAACGCGACCTTCGTTACGGGTACGACGGGCCTTGATGCCCTGACGGATCCACACTTCTTCCTGAGCCAGACGCTTGTCGAACAGCGCGTTGGCAGTTTCTTCCGCGGCCAGCGCAGCTTCTTTGTGCACCAGGAAGCTGGCGTAGTCGCCGTTCCAGTCGATCAGGCCGCCGCGATCCAGTTCGAGGATGCGCGTGGCGAGGTTCTGCAGGAAAGAACGGTCGTGCGTGATGAACAGCACGGCGCCCTGGAAATCCTTCAGGGCTTCTTCAAGCCAGGCAATCGCACCGATGTCCAGGTGGTTGGTCGGTTCGTCGAGCAGCAGCAGATCCGGTTCCGAGACCAGCGCCTGCGCCAGCAGCACGCGACGACGCCAGCCGCCGGACAACTCGGCGAGGGTCTTGTCGGCCGGCAGTTGCAGGCGGCTCAGGGTGCTGTCGACCAGGGTCTGCAAGCGCCAGCCGTCACGGGCTTCGAGGTCGTGCTGAACGTGCATCAGCTTGTCCAGATCGGCGTCGGTGACGATGTTCTGGCTCAGGTGATGGTATTCGGCGAGCAAGGCGCCAACGCCGTCGAGGCCTTCGGCAACCACGTCGAATACGGTCCGCCCGTCGGCCACCGGCAATTCTTGCGGCAATTCACCGATTTTCAGACCGGGGGCACGCCACACCGAGCCGTCATCGGGCTTCTGGTCGCCCTTGACCAGTTTCATCATGCTGGATTTGCCAGTGCCGTTGCGGCCGATGATGCACACCCGCTCACCACGGGCGATCTGCCAGGACACCTTGTCCAACAACGGCATCGCGCCGAATGCAAGGGACACATCGCTGAATTTGAGCAGGGTCATGAGCTTCTCCAAAAACCGGGCGCGCATTCTACCTGAGTTAGGCTCTCAGCAGGCCGGCAATTTGTCTGCCGAAGCACTCTGCACAACATTTGTTGCGAACTTGTGCTGCAAGACCGGCAAAGCTTTCGCCCGTTGCTGGCAAAAGGCTAAGCTACAGACAATTCAGTGCTGGCCGCGGCCGGTGCTTGTCATGATTTCTCTGCCCGGATGTCTCATGCGCAGTCGCCTTTTCAGTGTCTTGTCCTGTTTGCTACTTACCGCCGCTGCCGCTCAATCCGCTCAGGCGGTGGACCTGTCCACCCAACGCCAGTATTACGATGAAGCCAAGCGTGCCTTGGCCAAGGGCGATACCGGCCCGTACTTCCGTTATAGCCAGGCCCTCGCCGATTACCCGCTGGAACCGTACCTGGCCTACGACGAACTGACCGCGCGTCTGAAAACCGCGAGCAACGCCGAAATCGAGAAGTTCCTCGCCGAGCACGGCGACCTGCCCCAGGCCAACTGGATGAAGCTGCGCTGGTTGCGCTGGCTCGCCGACCGTGGCGATTGGGCGACCTTCACCAAGTATTACGATCCGAAACTCAACTTCACCGAACTGGACTGCCTCAATGCGCAGTTCCAGATCAGCAGCGGCCATAAGGCCGAGGGCTATGCCAACGCCGACAAACTGTGGCTGACCGGTAAATCGCAACCGGCTGCCTGTGACGGGCTATTCGGGATCTGGGCCGCCGACGGCCAGTTGACCGAACAGAAACGCTGGGAACGCACCAAACTCGCCGCCCAGGCGCGCAACTATCCACTGGCTAACAGTCTGGTCAACGGCCTGACCACCCTCGCCCCGCGCGGTCGGCTGCTGGTAGATGTGGCGCAGAAACCCGAGCTGCTCAATCAGCCGTCGCGCTTCACCCCGGCCGACGAGCCGATGTCCGACGTGGTCAGCCTCGGCCTGCGCCGCCTCGCCCGTCAGGATCCGGACAAGGCCATGGCCCTGCTCGACGGATACGCCAGCAGCATGCATTTCTCCCGTGACGAGAAAGTCGCGATTGCCCGGGAAATCGGCCTGACCCTGGCCCGGCGCTTCGACAGCCGCGCGCTGGACGTGATGACCAAATACGATCCGGAACTGCGTGACAACACCGTGTCCGAATGGCGCCTGCGTCTGCTGCTGCGACTGGCACGCTGGGACGATGCGTATCAGTTGACTCGTCGTCTGCCACAGGATCTGGCGACCACCAACCGCTGGCGTTACTGGCAGGCCCGCAGCCTGGAACTGGCGCAACCGCAGAACCCGGAAGCGCAGACCCTGTACAAAAATCTGGCGAAGGAACGCGACTTCTACGGTTTCCTCGCTGCCGACCGCTCGCAACTGCCTTACTCGCTGATGAACAAGCCGCTGGTACTCAGTCAGGCCACCATCAACAAGGTGCGCAACACTCCCGGCGTGCGGCGCGCGCTGGAATTCCATGCGCGTGGGCAGATCGTTGACGGGCGCCGCGAGTGGTATCACGTCAGTCGCCATTTCAATCGTGACGAAATGGTCGCTCAGGCCAAACTGGCCTACGACCTGAAATGGTATTTCCCGGCCATCCGCACCATCAGTCAGGCGCAATACTGGGACGACCTGGATATCCGCTTCCCGATGGCCCACCGCGACACCCTGGTGCGTGAAGCCAAGACGCGCGGCCTGCACTCAAGCTGGGTGTTCGCCATCACCCGCCAGGAAAGTGCCTTCATGGACGACGCCCGCTCCGGCGTTGGTGCCAGCGGTCTGATGCAGTTGATGCCCGGCACTGCCAAGGAAACCGCACGCAAGTTCAGCATCCCGCTGGCCTCGCCGCAACAAGTGCTCGATCCGGACAAGAACATCCAGCTCGGCGCCGCTTACCTGAGCCAGGTGCACAGCCAGTTCAACGGCAACCGCGTCCTCGCCTCCGCCGCCTACAACGCCGGCCCCGGCCGCGTGCGCCAGTGGCTGCGCGGTGCCGATCACCTGAGCTTCGACGTGTGGGTGGAAAGCATCCCGTTCGACGAAACCCGCCAGTACGTGCAAAACGTGCTGTCATACTCGGTGATCTACGGGCAGAAGCTCAATTCGCCGCAGCCGCTGGTGGACTGGCATGAGCGGTATTTCGACGATCAATGACAGGTGCTGAATACCTGAAATGAAAAATGCCCGCATCAATCGATGCGGGCATTTTTTTGTCTTCATCAAAGGTCTGCGGCAGTTCTACACCGCCACCGCATGCCCATCATTGAACTGCAGCGCTGCCAACCGCGCATACAGCGGATTGCTTACGATCAGTTCCTGATGGGTACCGATGGCCACCAGGCTACCCTGATCCATCACCGCGATCCGGTCGGCGTTTTTCACTGTGGCCAGGCGATGCGCGATTACCAATGTGGTGCGATTTTGCATCAGGCTTGGCAACGCTTCCTGAATCAAGTGCTCGCTCTGCGCATCGAGGGCGCTGGTGGCTTCGTCCAGCAGCAGAATCGGCGCATCCACCAGCAACGCGCGGGCAATCGCCAGGCGTTGACGCTGGCCGCCGGAAAGTCCGAGGCCGGCGTCCCCCAAGTGGGTCTGATAGCCATTGGGCATCTTCTCGATGAAGTCATGGGCGTGGGCAATTCTTGCCGCTTCCTTGACCTGCTCCAGCGTCGCATCTGCATTGCCGTAACGAATATTCTCTTCGACGCTGCCGAAAAACAGCGCAGGCGATTGCGAGACCAGGGCGAAATTGCGGCGCAGATCCAGCGGATCGAGGCTGGTCAGCGGCACGCCGTCGATCAAAATCCGCCCTTCAATCGGGTCGTAAAAGCGCAACAGCAAGTCATACACCGTGGACTTGCCGGCCCCGGATGGCCCGACAAGGGCCAGGGTCTCGCCGGCCCTGATGGTCAGGCTCAAGCCGTTGACGGCGTAGCTGTCCGGACGTGACGGGTAGGAGAAACGCACATTCTGCAATTGCAGCTCGCCCTTGATCCGTTCTGGCAATGTCACCAGTCCGATGCTCGGTGGCTGGATGATGTTCTGCGAACTGAGCAGTTCCGCAATGCGCTCAGCGGCACCCGCCGCACGCTGCAACTCGCCGATGACTTCACTCAACGTGCCGATCGCACTGCCGACGATCAGGCTGTAGAAAACGAACGCCGCCAGTTCGCCACCGGTAATGCGCCCGGCAATCACGTCCATGCCGCCGACCCACAACATCACTGCGACCGCGCCGAGCACCAGCACGATCACCACGGTGATCATCCAGGAGCGTTGAAAGATGCGCTTGCGTGCGGTGTCGAACGCGTCCTCGACCGTCGTGGCGAAACGCCGCTCGTCCTGCACCTGATGGTTGTAGGCTTGCACGGTCTTGATCTGGCCCAGGGTTTCGGAGACATAGCTGCCAATGTCGGCGACCCGGTCCTGACTCAGCCGCGACAGATTACGCACGCGCCGACCGAAAATCAGAATCGGCGCGACCACGAACGGCAAGGCAATCACCACGATGCTGGTGAGTTTCGGGTTGGTGATAAACAGCAGGACCACCCCGCCGATCACCATCAACAGGTTGCGCAGAAACATCGACAGTGACGAGCCGATCACCGATTGCAGCAAGGTGGTGTCGGCAGTCAGTCGGGACTGGATCTCCGAACTGCGGTTGTTTTCATAAAACCCGGGATGCAGGTACACCAGATGGTTGAACACCTCGCGCCGGATGTCCGCCACACAGCGCTCACCGATCCACGATACCCAGTAAAAACGCGCGAACGTGCCGACTGCCAGGCCCAGCACCATCAGCATGAAGATACCGATGCTCTGGTTCAGTTGGTGCGGCGACTGCGTCATGAAGCCCCGATCGACCAGCAATTTGATCCCCTGCCCCATCGACAAAGTGACCGCCGCGGTGACGATCAGCGCCAGCAGTGCAGCGCCGACTTGCCAACGATAAGGCGCCAGAAACCGGCTGGTCAGACTCAGCGCTCGACGGTGCCGGGAAGAAAGCTTCGAGATCATTCAGGTACACATCCGTGTTGGTGAAAGGGCTAGCCTAAACCTTCTATGGGGCGGAACTCTGTAAATCACAATGAGTCAGGTTAAATATGCCCCCAAAGACTAGGCCATAGTTGCTATTGGTCTAATGTCCCGGTTGAGACGAGCGGTCATTTCTGTTGGACTGGAGGTGCCGCTTTTGACAGACCCAAGGGTGTTGTCACAGCCTGGTCACGTGGCGGTTTTAATCTACGTGCACAACCTGATGAGGAGACAGGCCATGTCCTTGCAACACAGCAGCGATGACAAGATTCAAGTGATCCGCACCAAGCCCGGCCAACCTCTGGGTTGCTCGATTATCGACAAGGATGGGCGTGAAGTACCGATCACTGAAGACATGATCCAGGACGCGTGCCGCGAACTGGAGAAGCGATTGGTCAAGCCTGCCGAACAAAAGTGATATAGCCACCGTCTTCCTGACCCGGCCCCTGTTTGGCCGGGTTTTTTCTGCCTGCCGTTTTGTTCTGCGCAGGGATTTTCAGACAGCCACCGCCCCCAGCGCCGCCACAATCTGTTGCAACTGCGGCGAATCACCGTCGATCCGCACCTTCAGCCCCTCGATCTCGCGCCGCACCGGATACTGCTTGCGCAACACATCGAAGGCCGCACGCTGTTCAGTGACATTGCCTACAAGACTGCGACGAAAATCCGCGTCATCGCGGCGCGGGTCGTACACCCCGCGGCACAACATCGCCAGCGCCCAGGCCGGATCGCTGTCGGCGTGCAGGGTCACTTCTGACAGCCACGGTGCCGGCAACAGGTCACTGAGCTGGATGCTCGGCGGCTGAACGATAAACTCGCAATAAGCCTGATAGATCTGCGCCGTCCCGCGCTGCTTGCCATCGAGGCTGTAGCCGGCAATGTGCGGCGTGGCCAACACGCAGAGTTCGGCAAGGGCGACATCGACCTCAGGCTCGGCTTCCCAGACGTCGAGCACCGCTTGCAGGTCCTCGCGCTCCAGCAGCACGTTACGCAACGCAGCGTTATCCACCACCGGCCCACGGGCGGCGTTGATCAGCCAGGTGCCGGGTTTGAGCTGTTGCAAACGCTGTTCGTCAAACAGATGCCAGGTCGCGCCTTCGCCGGTGCGCGTCAGCGGCGTGTGCAGGCTGATCACGTCGCACTGCTCGATGATCTGCTCAAGGCTGACGTAATCGCCGCCCTCGGCTGCCTGACGCGGCGGATCGCAAACTTTGACATTCCAGCCCAGGCCCTTGAGGACCTTGATCAACCGGCCGCCGACTTCACCGGCACCGATGACGCCGTAAGTACGTTGTGGCAGACCTACGCCTTCAATTTCCGCCAAAGTCATCAGGCTGCCCAGCACGTAATCGACCACGCCCCGCGCATTGCAACCAGGCGCGCTGGACCAGCTGATGCCGGCCTCGTTGAAATAATCGAGATCCAGATGATCGGTACCAATGGTGCAGGTGCCGACGAAACGCACTTTGCTGCCTTCGAGCAACGCGCGGTTGACGTTGGTCACCGAGCGCACCAGCAACACATCGGCCTGCTCGACCGTTGCACGATCGATGGAACGGCCCGGCACCCGGCGGATCTCGCCGAAACCGGCAAAAAAGGCATCAAGCAGCGGAATATTTTCGTCGGCAACAATCAGCATGGCGGGCTCCTTGAGGGGATCGGCAGTTTAGGTGCAGATCCACCGTTGAGCCAGCGCCACAGTGGATGGCATCGATGATTACAAATCCGCAACAGAGGATTTTTCCTGACTGTCACGTCAGCGGCGTAGAATGCGGCGCCTTGCGCATCAACACCTGTGGACGCTTTGCCTGTGAATTCTGTTACTGATCAACCTCTCGCTGCCTCACTCACCCGCCCCGCGCGAATTCGCCTGGAGTTCAGGAACCTGCTCGCCCTGGCCTTGCCGATCATCATCGCGCAACTGGCGACTACCGCGATGGGCTTCGTCGATGCGGTGATGGCCGGCCGCGTCGGGCCGAAAGATCTGGCGGCGGTAGCGCTGGGCAACTCGATCTGGGTCCCGGTGTTTCTGCTGATGACCGGCACCCTGCTGGCCACCACGCCGAAAGTCGCTCAGCGTTTCGGCGCCGGCACCCACAGCGAGATCGGCCCGATCGTGCGTCAGGCGCTGTGGCTGGCGCTGGTAGTCGGCCTGATCGCGACAGCGATGCTGGTCGCCGCCGAACCGGTGCTGCACCTGATGAAGGTCGATCCCGAGCTGATCGGCCCGTGCATGCAATACCTGCACGGCATTGCCAGCGGCCTGCCAGCGGTGGCGTTCTATCATGTGCTGCGCTGCACCAGTGACGGCATCGGCCGTACCCGCCCGGCGATGGTGCTGGGGCTGTGCGGTCTGGCGCTGAACATTCCGCTGAACTACATCTTCATCTATGGTCACTTCGGCGTGCCGGCCATGGGCGGCGTGGGTTGCGGCTGGGCCACGGCCATCGTGATGTGGGTCATGGCGCTGGGGCTGGCCGGTTACGAGCGCTGGGCGCCGGCCTATCGTTCGAGCGAGATCTTCAGCCGCTTCGACTGGCCACAATGGGCGGTGATCAAGCGTCTGCTGGCGATCGGTCTGCCGATTGGCATCGCGGTGTTTGCCGAGTCGAGCATCTTTGCGGTGATCGCCCTGCTGATCGGCAGCCTTGGCGCCACCGTGGTGGCCGGGCACCAGATCGCGCTGAACGTCAGCTCACTGGTGTTCATGATTCCGTATTCGCTAGGTATGGCGGTGACCGTACGCGTCGGCCAGGCCTTGGGCCGTGAAGAGCCGCGTGAAGCACGCTTTGCCGCCGGTGTCGGCATGGGGACTGCGCTGGCCTACGCCTGTATTTCGGCGAGCATGATGCTGTTGCTGCGCGAGCCGATTGCGTCGATCTATACGGCTGATCCGACGGTGATCCACATCGCGGCGATGCTGATTGTGTACTCGGCGCTGTTCCAGTTTTCCGACGCAATCCAGGTCACCGCCGCTGGCGCTCTGCGCGGTTATCAGGACACCCGGGTGACGATGATCCTGACCCTGTTCGCCTACTGGGGCATCGGCCTGCCGGTAGGTTACGCCCTTGGCCTGACCGACTGGCTCGGCGAACCGCGTGGCCCGAGCGGCTTGTGGCAGGGTTTGATCGTCGGTTTGAGCTGCGCGGCACTCATGCTGTCGATCCGCCTGACCCGCAGTGCGCGCAAGCGTATTCGGATCAGTCGCAGCGCCGGCTGAAGCCCTTACGCAGGATAAAAAATGTGGGAGCGGGCTTGCTCGCGAAAACGGTGTTTCAGTCGACATTTACAGTGACTGACACACCG